>NZ_AP018690.1:600000-880504 GCF_002157735.2 Vibrio aphrogenes | reverse complement strand
ATGAAAAGAGAACAGACAATTCAAAATTTAGAGCGTTTAGCAGAACAAACAAAACAAGTTCAGGCTGACCGTATCGAAATCGTTCTAGAAGAACGTAAAGATGAACACTTTCCTCCTATGTCTAAGGCATTGATGGAAACTCGTTCTGGTTTAACCCGTCGTAAACTGGATGAAGCTATTGCTAAAATGGAATCAGAAGGTCATCAATTTACTAAAAATAACGCCAATCATTACTCGATTACGTTAAGTGAAGCTCATCAATTGATGGATGCTGCGGGCGTTGATATGTTCTATCAGCGTAAGAAAAATATTAATAATAAACCGTGGATCGTGAACGTACAAAACCAAAAAGGTGGGACTGGTAAATCGATGTCTGCGGTTCATCTTGCGGCTTGTTTAGCGTTGAACTTGGACAAACGTTATCGTATTTGTCTAATTGACTTAGATCCCCAGGGCTCTCTGCGTTTATTTTTGAATCCACAAATCAGTGTTGATGATCATGATGAGATCTACTCTGCTGTGGATGTTATGTTGGATAACGTACCTGAAGGGGTAGAGGTGAATAGCGACTTTTTACGTAAAAATGTGCTATTACCAACGCAATATCCAAATTTAAAAACCATCTCGGCATTCCCAGAAGATGCGATGTTTAATGCTGAAGCTTGGCAACATCTTTCACAAAACCAATCATTAGATATCGTTAAGTTATTAAAAGAGAAGTTGATTGATAAAATTGCTGACGATTTCGATATCATAATGATGGATACCGGCCCTCATGTTGACCCATTAGTTTGGAATGCCATGTATGCCTCAAATGCTTTGTTGATCCCTTGTGCTGCAAAGCGTCTTGACTGGGCTTCAACCGTTAACTTCTTCCAACATTTACCAACAGTGTATGAAATGTTCCCTGAAGACTGGCAAGGATTGGAGTTTGTCCGTTTAATGCCGACCATGTTTGAAGATGATAATAAGAAACAAGTATCAGTATTAACGGAAATGAACTATTTGTTGGCCGAACAGGTGATGATGGCGACCATTCCACGTAGTCGTGCTTTTGAAACGTGTGCAGATACTTATAGTACGGTGTTTGATTTAACCGCGAGTGATTTTGAAGGTGGTAAAAAGACGCTTGCGACAGCACAAGATGCGATTCAAAAGAGTGCACTAGAATTAGAGCGTGTGATGCATAGCCACTGGGCGTCATTGAACCAAGGAGATAAATAATGGCGATTAAAACTTCTGATCTAAATGCGAAATTGTTTGGTAAAGCCAATAAGCGTCGTGCTACATCGCCAGTTGAAGCGCAAGCGGCAGTAAAAGAAAAAGCTCAAGTGATTGAATTAGCCATCGCTGGAGAAGATTTAGTGTCGTTTGAATTAGTTTCAGTTCCTGCCGCAGAGATTGAAACACAAACCGTGGTATTTGCTGAAAACTCGCGTGAACAATCGTTTCTTAATGAGCATGCTTTAGCTGATATTCTGGTTACTTTAAAAGAAAGAGGACAGCAATATCCAGCGGTTGGTCGCCGTAATGCTCAAGGGAAAATTGAAGTATTAGACGGTAGCCGCCGTCGTATGTCTTGTATTTTGGCACAAAAAGATTTTCTTATTTATGTGGCCGATAACATTGAGACACAGCACGCTAAGTTCTTATCAGATGTCGCGAACGCACATAAACCGTTGTCGCTTTATGAGCGAGGCCGTGAAATGCAAGCTAAGTTAGATTCAGGTGAAGCTGCCGATCAAAAAGCGTTAGCGCAAATGTTCCAGTGTAGCGAAGCTTTGGTAAGCGGTGCATTAAAAGCGGCGGCATTACCGTTGGAATTATTGCAAGCTTACCCTAATGTTAGCGATGTTGGCCGCCCAACCATTGTTAAATTACACAAACAATATTTTGCTTTGCCAAGTAAATCGCAAACGTTGTTGTTAGAAAAATGCCGTCACGCGCAAGGTGAGATTTGGCAAGGTTCAAATTCGCAAGGGGTAGCACGCTTAACCAAAGAGATTTCGAGCCAATTAGAAGCTTGGATTGAAGAGCTAGCGCCAAGTAAAAAAGAAGCCTCGGCTGAAAAAATTGATTTAATCAAAGGTCGTGTCAGTTATACCCGTAAAGGGGCTAATGTTTCACTTGCCTTAAAGAAAATCGATGATGACGTGATGGATGATATCCTCGCTTACATCCAGTCAAAACTCAGTTAATTCGTCCTTACTTGTTTTGTCTGTTCAAGAGCCGCCATAGTGCGGCTTTTTTTATGCCTGTGATATGCTAAGGGCATAATTTCTTATAATCCGTGCTGAATGAAAGGTCACCATGCTAGCTCTTAACTCTCTCAATGATTTGGCGAACCGTTTACGCTATTTGAACCATCGATATGCCATTGAATTAACCTTAGAACCAATGCTATCGACTCGTTTATTAAGTGAATTTGTTCATTGTCAGCAGATTTCAAATAATGAGGTAGTGTGGCTCGGTGGGGAACAGACTTTGCTGCCTAGTGTTCATTATGGTTATAAACAAGGCCAACAACTGTTAGGGCAAGAAATCAAAATATTGATTGTTGATTTTAGCTGTGGATTTGATGCTAATAGTTTTAATGCCGCACTTGGGGCTTTGTGTGGTGGCAGTATTTTATTTTTTATTCATCTTAATGCGCTTGCAAATGATTATGCCGGGCAATGGATAAAGCGCCATGTTCATTGCTGGCCTCAAATTCGTTCATTGGACTCGCCACTTGAGTTGGATGAAGCTGCGGTTCAAGCGCTTCATCTTGAGCCGGCTTTGGAGTTGCAGCCATTTGTCGAGCAAGCCGATACCCAAGCATCATTCTCACAGCAAGTATCACCGCCAGAACCAGCAGAGAGTCAACACTCATTTTCGCAACAACAAATAGCCGTTCAAGCGATAGAAAAAGTGCTGACTGGGCATCGTCGTCGTCCCTTAGTGATTAATGCTAATCGCGGACGTGGTAAAACTTCCAGTTTAGGTATTGCTGCTGCCAAGTTGATGGTTGAACGACGCATATCCATTATTGTTACCGCGCCTTCGGTTAAGTCTTTATCGCCCTTATTTACCTTTTTAGCGCAAGCTGGGGAAGGGGATTCAGAAATAACTTGGCTTTCTCAGCAGGCCAATCATTGGACCTTATCCAACGGTTCTCAATTACGCTTTATTGCGCCGGACGAATTATTATTGTCTGAAGTGCCAGCGGATTTAGTTTTAGTGGATGAAGCGGCCGCTTTACCTTTACCTATGCTCATTCAGTTTGTCGAGCGTTATCATCGTCTGGTATTAAGTTCGACAATACATGGCTATGAAGGTTGTGGTCGTGGTTTTACGCTTAAATTTCTGCCTTGGTTGGATGCACATCGCCCTGGCTGGAAATTACAATCCCTCACGCAACCCATTCGTTGGGCTGAATTTGATCCGTTAGAAGCCTGGTGTTTTGCGAGTTTTTTGCTGGATGCTGATGCCCATGCTCAAGCTCCTTGGTCTGATGGAGAGTTAACAGCACAACTGCCCACGTTAACTGACAATGTTAGATTGCAGCGAATAGCGAAATCTCAATTAGTGGACGATCCTAAATTGTTTACTGAATTGTTTGGTACTTTGGTACTGGCGCATTACCAAACTTCTCCTAATGATTTATTGCAAGTATTAGCAACGGATGAAATTGAGGTGTTTGCGATAATTCATTCAGGGTCACAGCCTCATCATCTTAAGATACTTGGCTGTATACTCACGTGCAGAGAAGGGCAGTTATCGCTTCCACTGATTAGTGATATTCAAAAGGGCAAACGTCGACCTAAGGGACATTTAGCGGCGGCTTATTTAGCCAATCATCTCGCGATAGATGAGCCCGCATTACAAGCCTCTATTCGCGTGATGAGAATTGCGGTCCACCCGAGTTTGCATCGTCATGGTATTGGTGTAAAGGCATTAGAGGAATTGGCAGACTGCGTCAGAAACGAGTTCGATTTTATCTCTGTCAGCTTTGGCGCGACCGCAGAGTTGATTGGTTTTTGGCAGTCACAATTTCATTTAGTATCGTTGGGGACTCGTCGTGATCAGTCCAGTGGTTGCTATTCTGCATTTATGGTGCAGCCATTATCTGAGTCTGCTCAGTATTGGGTTGAGCGCGCTCATCATCACTGGGCTCAACAATTTCAAATTGCGTTACCTTTTTTATATCAGCAGATTCAAGCCGACACGTTAGCGCATTTACTGTTTGCTTCTAGCACTGCAAAGGTAGTGAGTCTTCCTCGAGTGTTGTGTCATTATGCGCACGGGGGAAACAGTTTTGAAACAGCATTGGTGACGTTCCAACAGTTTGTATTTCAATATTTGCAGCAATCCTCTAGTAAGGATCTGACACTAGGTAGGATGACACTCTCACCTGAATTAAGGGTAGTTATTGATAAAGTCCTGCTAGTTCAAACTTGGCAAGAGGTGGCGCATAAGCATCAATTGACGGGGCGCAAACAGATTGAACAAACTTTAAAAGATTGGCTAGTGCAATTTACAGTGTAAATTGAAGGACCGGTGGATTCTAGATTTACACTGTAAATTATAAAAATACGCTATTTATGTGAGTGTTCATTACTCTATTGAAGATGACTGTTTTGAGTAGGCCTTTATTGAACATGTTTTTATTGAGCATGCTTTTGTTGAGAATGCTTTTAGTGATAAAAGAGACGTGTTTTATATTGATTCAGTTTAATAGGCCGTTTTTTAAATACAGTATTTGTTTTATAGAGAATTAGTTTGATGTGGCACTTATTCTACCTGCCGTTTGTTTCTTGCAGTTCATAGTTGATAAGCGCAAAATAATAAAAAATTTAGTTAGGGAAAAAACATGAAACTTTCTGATATGCGTCGCGAGTACGCGATGGATGCATTAACGCGTTCAGACTTGGCAGCCAACCCTGTCGACCAATTTAATGTATGGTTGGAACAAGCGATTCAAGCGGGGTTAACGGACCCGACGGCAATGACCGTAGCAACAGTGGATGAGCATGGTCAACCTTTTCAGCGTATTGTGTTATTGAAAAATGTTGATAATGACGGCTTTGTTTTTTATACCAATTTGGGAAGTCGTAAGGCTCAGCATTTGCAGCACAATAATAAAATCAGTTTGCATTTCCCATGGCATTCAATGGAAAGACAAGTTCATATTACCGGACATGTCGAAAAGTTATCTGCGATGGAGAATATGAAATACTTCACCTCGCGCCCAAAAGAAAGCCAACTTGCTGCTTGGGCAAGTAAGCAAAGTAGCCGCATTTCAGCTCGCAGTGTATTGGAAGGAAAGTACATGGAATTAAAAGCAAAATTTGCGGAAGGGAAAATTCCAGTACCGACTTTTTGGGGTGGCTACCGAGTGAAAGTGGAGACGATAGAATTTTGGCAAGGAGGAAAACATCGCTTACATGATCGTTTCGTCTATAGTAAAGATGATGGAGAGAGTTGGGATATCTCTCGCTTAGCTCCATAATTGAAGAGACGAAAGCCGTAGTTTACAAGTTCTTGATCATCGTTTCGGAACAATGATCAAGAATATGATCTTATTTTGACGCTGACCAATGTGAAAGGATAGCCAATTGGCGAGTTATGATGAAGTACATCCACAACCACCAAAACCGGCACAGGTGATAACCTTACCGAGCTTCATGGATCATCATCAACATGATTACACTCAGATCGTGATTGGGTTATCGGGGCGAGCGGAATTTGATGTGGAAGGAGAGGTGAATTTAATTGGCCCGGGGCAAGGTTGCATTGTGCGGGCATCATCGGAGCATCGCTTTGGTGGGATAGGTTTATCGGATATTCTGGTTTTGAATTTTTTGGATATTACCGATGCCGACTCTCAAGTCTCTCACTTATTGGCTGATTTATTGTCTGAAGAAGTTTATTTCCAACTGGATTTTCAAATTCAACAATTGATTCAAATGCTGGTTCAGGAAATCAAATCCAGCCCTGATGACTTATTATTATGCCGTGCATGCCAAGACACTATCATTGCGCTCTTGCATCGTCATATTAAAAAGTTTGAACGCTATAAAAAAGGTCATCGCCTTAATATGGCGCTAATTGACCGCTACATCCAGCAACATCTCGCCTCTAAAATTAAAGTTGCAGATTTATCTGCGAGTTCCTTCCTCGGTGAAAGCCAGTTCCATTTATTGTTTAAAGCTCAAGTTGGTATGACGCCACACCAATATGTGTTGTTAAAACGTATTGAAGAAGCCAAGCGTTTGATTAAAGAAGGTCATTACAACATAGGGCATATTGCCGAAGTGACCGGTTTTTCAGATCAAAGCGTATTTACTCATAGTTTTACTCGAATTGTGGGTGTTCCTCCTTCTCAATTTCGAAAAAACCATTAACTGTAAGTAAAATTATGTGATCATGTTGGTGATTTGTTATATAACAGAGCTTTTAACAACTAAATCGTAGTTTTATACAAATAATAATCGAGCTATTACCTCTACACTTCAGAGTGACGTATTTCATTTATTCCGATTTGTATGAGGAAAATACATGTTTACAGCAAGCGATGTACTAAAAACGGAATTTCATCAGCAACCTTTAGAGACTCTTTGGTCTCATATTTCTCCACTTTATATGGTTGATGAATCGACTTGGCTCAAACAGCTCTTACCGTTAGCGATGCCGAGTGAGCAAGAAAAGTTAGCGATAGAAAATCAAACTACTGATCTGATTAAAGCCATTCGTGCAGACAAGAAGTCAGTCCAGATGATCGATGCCTTATTGCTGGAGTACAGTTTAGACACTCATGAAGGTATCTTACTCATGTGCTTAGCTGAAGCGTTAATGCGTATTCCTGATGCCGCCACCGCTGATGCTTTGATTCGAGACAAATTGAGTGTGGCGGATTGGAAATCCCATTTAAAAAATTCCGATTCGGTTTTTGTGAACGCGTCTACTTGGGGCTTGATGCTGACTGGTAAAGTGATTGGTTTAAATGAATCACAAGCACAAAGTCCAGCTCAAGGCTTAAATCGTTTAGTCAATAAAATGTCTGAGCCTGTGATTCGTAAAGCCATGCACCAAGCGATGAAGATCATGGGATACCAGTTTGTCCTTGGGCGTTCGATTGCCGAAGCACAAAAAAATGGTAAAGCGATGCGAGAAAAAGGCTACACCTATTCCTATGATATGTTGGGTGAAGCAGCATTAACGGCGCAAGATGCACAAAAGTATTTTAATGATTATTTAATGGCGATCACGGCCGTTGGTAATGATAAGTTTGATCACGCTATTAGCCCAGCGCCTTCTGTTTCCATCAAACTATCAGCATTACATCCTCGTTATGAAGTGGCGAATAAACAGCGTGTTATGACCGAGCTGTATGCAACCGTTGAGCAATTGATTGTCCAAGCACGTCAACTTGGTGTGGCATTAACCATTGATGCGGAAGAAGCTGACCGTTTGGAAATGTCTTTGGAGCTGTTTGAAAAACTCTACTGTAGCGAAGCGGCAAAAGGGTGGGGTAAGTTTGGCCTAGTGATTCAAGCTTATTCAAAACGAGCACTTCCAACCTTAGTTTGGTTAAATGCGTTAGCAAAACAACAAGGCGATATGATCCCTTTACGTTTAGTGAAAGGGGCGTATTGGGATAGCGAGATCAAATGGTCACAGCAAGCTGGCTATAATAATTACCCGGTATATACCCGCAAAGAAGCGACTGATGTCTCTTATTTAGCCTGTGCTCGCTTTTTATTAAGTGAGCATGTACGTGGTCATATTTTCCCGCAGTTTGCCAGCCATAACGCGCATACAGTGACCGCGATTGCCACGATGGCAACACATAAAGATTTTGAGTTCCAGCGTTTACATGGCATGGGAGATTCTCTCTATGAGCATGCGATGAAAGCATTTGGACAATCTGTGCGAATATATGCTCCGGTAGGCAGCCATAAAGACCTCTTACCATACCTAGTCCGTCGTTTATTAGAAAATGGCGCTAACAGCTCGTTTGTGCACCGTTTAGTGGATGCCCGTTGTCCGATTGAAACGTTAAATCAGCATCCTGTTGATACGCTGATGGCGCATGAAAATTATGCTAATACTGCGATTCCTTTGCCTCCTGCGATTTTCCCAGATCGCAAAAATGCTTATGGGGTCAATATTGACATCCAAAGTGAAGTCACTCCATTTGAACAACAAGTGGAACATTGGTTACAACAGACTTGGCAAGCGGGGCCTATTATTGCAGGTGATCGTACTTATGAAAGCATGATCAAGGAAGAGAATGCGTCCGTAAACACGATCCAAATGGTTACAGCACCTTATGATAGAAAGATCCAAGTGGGATCTGTGGTGTTTTCAACCCTTGATCATGTTTCCAAGGCAATTGAGGTAGCTCAATCATGCTTCCATGAGTGGAACAAGCTTGGCTACGAGTCGCGCTGTGAGAAATTAGAGCGATTAGCGGATCTGTTGGAAGATCATTTGCCAGAATTGGTGGCGCTGTGCCACAAAGAAGCTGGCAAGACGATTCACGATAGTATTGATGAAGTTCGAGAAGCAGTCGATTTTTGTCGATACTATGCCAAACAACCAACCATCTTTGCACCGAGCCAACAAGTTGGTTTCGATGGTGTTGAACGCACCATAACGCGTGAAGGATGCGGCGTCTTCGTGTGTATTAGTCCATGGAACTTCCCGTTAGCGATTTTCTTAGGTCAGATCACCGCAGCGTTAGTCAGTGGTAATACTGTCATTGCCAAGCCCGCTGAACAAACCAGTTTGATTGCCGCACGTGCTGTTGAGCTGATGCTAGAGGCAGGCTTTCCAGCAGGCTCGATTCAGTTGCTACCGGGTAATGGCGCAGAGATAGGGCAAGCGTTAACCTCCCATCCTGCAATTGCGGGAGTGGCGTTTACTGGCTCGACCCCGACAGCACAACGCATTAATGCCACTTTAGCAGGACGTGAGGCCAAACCGGTGCCATTTATCGCTGAAACGGGTGGTCAGAATGCGATGATCGTCGACAGTACCGCGCTCCCAGAGCAAGTGGTGCGTGATGTCATGCGCTCAGCATTTGCCTCTGCCGGTCAGCGTTGTTCAGCGTTACGAGTGTTATACGTACAAGAAGATATTGCGGAGAGAATCATCGAATTAATCAAAGGCGGCATGCAGCAGCTTGCAGTGGGGTTGCCTTATTTGCATCAAACCGATGTTGGACCAGTGATCGATGCGGCGGCGAAGGCCAAACTGGTGTCGCATATTGAACACATGAAACAAACTCAGCGCTTGGTGGCTGAAGTGACTTTAGATGAACGCTGTCAAGATGGGGATTTTGTTGCTCCAACCGCATTTGAAATCGAAAATATCCATGTGCTCGAAGAAGAGAAATTCGGACCAATTCTGCATATTATTCGCTTTAAAGCCGAGCAGCTTGCTCAAGTGGTGAAGGATATTAATCGTACTGGCTTTGGGCTCACCATGGGGATTCATAGCCGCAATGAAACTACCTACCGTTGGATAGAAAAACAAGCGCGAGTGGGGAACTGTTATATAAACCGCGATCAAGTAGGTGCTGCGGTTGGGGTACAGCCATTTGGTGGCCAAGGTTTATCTGGTACAGGGCCAAAAGCAGGTGGGCCACACTATTTGTATCGTTTTTCTCAAGTGGACATCACCACTGTCAATCAATCAGCGTAAGGAGACTATCATGCAACCTATTACTCGTTTTTCAGAAGTGACGATGTTTGATGCTCAAACGGCCTGGGAACAGTGGAATTTAACCGATTACACATTCAAAAGTGAGTGTTTACTATCGGTATTTCGTAACTTAGAAAAAGATCACGCCGAGTTAGCGTCGGTGATCAACTATCATTTACAACAGGCTGATGCGTTATTGGCACACCCTAAGTTGATGCCAGGGCCGACCGGTGAAACTAATGAGTTGTATACCGCAGGGCGCGGTGTGTGTGCCTTGGTGGTTGAACCTGAGGCTCCGTGGCAAGCCGTGTTTGCCCAGTTAACGGCGGCATTAATTGCTGGGAATGCGGTGATTATGTGCTGTGATGATATGGCATTAAATCAATGTATAGAAAGCGTGGTCACAACTGCGTTGCCGGCACACTTAGTTCATATTGTGGCTTATGATTCTTATCAGGCGGTAGCGGCATCGGATATCAGAGTGTTAGCTTTTATTGGCAGTGATGAGACTGAGTTAGCACTGAACCGTTTATTGTCCCAAAAGCAAGGAGTCATTGTTCCTCTGGTGGCTGAACGTTGGAATGCCCACCAAGAAGAAAACACATTACTGCAAGCTCATGATCCTCATTTGGTGTTGCGTTTTATTACCGAGCGTACGCGTACCATTAATATTACCGCCGTCGGAGGGAATGCAACTTTGTTAGAATTAGGAAACCAACATTAAATAATTGATAAGATATTACACTTGGTATTGTTACCTTTTGGTAGCAATCCTTGTATAACAAGCCCCTCAGGAAAAGGGGGGCGATAAATTAAAAGGGTATACTATGATTGAGAATAGCTTTGCTATTACCAGCACATTTATTGCTTATTTAGTCCTGATGTTAGCCATCGGCTACGTTGCTTATAAGCGCACATCGAGCTCTACCGATTACTTTTTAGGTGGACGAACCTTGGGGCCTTGGCCGGCAGCACTTTCCGCAGGGGCTTCGGATATGAGTGGTTGGTTATTATTGGGCGTACCGGGGTATGCTTATGCAGCAGGTTTAGAGGCCACTTGGATTTGTGGCGGCTTACTGGTTGGAACTTGGTTGAACTGGTTGGTGAGCGCAAAACGCTTACGCACCTACAGTATTACGACCGATGCCATCACCATTCCTGATTTCTTATCACGTCGCTTTTTAGATAACTCGAAATTGATTCAAACGATTTCAGCATTTTTTATTTTGCTTTTCTTCCTGTTTTACACCAGTTCAGGTCTAGTCGCTGGCGGTAAGTTGTTTGAAACGGTTTTTGGTCTTGATTATAAGTTTGCCGTGGTATTAGGAGCGGTGTGTGTCATTTCTTATACCTTGTTTGGAGGCTTTCTTGCTGTAGCTTGGACCGATTTAGTACAAGGTTTATTGATGTCGGCAGCGCTGTTGATTGTCCCAATCGCAGCAATGAGTGGAGGCTTTACGCAAGTTGACGTCGATCTGACTAACATTAACCCTGAGTTATTGAATATTTGGACCTCTGCTAGTGGTGAGCCTCTTACCGCGATTGCGATCATTTCTTTAGTTGCTTGGGGGTTAGGTTATTTTGGTCAGCCGCACATATTGGCGCGTTTTAAAGCGACACGTAGTAATAAAGATTTAACTACCGCACGTCGCATTGCCGTGGTTTGGACCGCCTTATCTATGGCAGGAGCCATCATGGTTGGGCTAGTTGGTTTAATTTATGTGAACAGCCACCCAACCTTACACATTGAAGATGGTGAAAAAATATTCATGATTCTCGTGAATGCGATTTTCCATCCGGTGATGGCGGGCATCTTATTGGCGGCAATTTTGGCTGCTATCATGAGTACTGCCGATTCTCAGTTGTTAGTGTCCTCATCGGCGTTGGCAGAGGATTTTTATAAGCAAGTCTTTAAGAAAGATGCGACACCTGAGCAAGTGGTTGTGGTGGGTCGTATTGCGGTGATTGGTGTTTCGGTGCTGGCCTTGATATTGGCGATGAACCCAGAAAGCTCAGTACTGGGGTTAGTGTCTTACGCTTGGGCGGGGTTTGGTGCGGCATTTGGCCCAGCTATCGTGTTGAGCTTGTACTGGTCTAAAATGAACCGCAATGGCGCATTAGCTGGTATTGTGGTGGGTGGTGTCACTATTGTAATTTGGAAGCAACTTACCGGTGGCTGGTTCGATGTGTATGAAATTGTCCCTGGGGTGATTTTCTCAACATTGGCGATTGTGATTGTGAGTATTGCCACTGGCGGAGCCAATGAAGAAGTCTCTAAGCAATACCAAAAATACCAACGTCAATTAACTGAACTCGATTAATCGACATTATCGCTACTAACTTTTAAGCCCTCACAGGTGCAATGTGGGGGCTTTTTGTATCTAAAAAAGCCATTTCGTCAAGAAAAATAGCCAGTTAAGAGAGATTGAAATAAATTAAAGCCACTTAGATCAAGTTTTTAAAAATATCTCTATACAACACTGAAAAACCCGCGTATCTTTAAACACGGCCTGAAACGGACCTATTTATTTGAAATTTGCTTTAAAAGTCTTCGCAACACCTGCTATACCATATACCAGTCTGTGTCATGAAGTGTTTCCTTTAGAAGTACCCTCACTTAAGTAACTCTATTCCCGGCTATAACACGCAACAAGCGTAATTGATTAGTAAAAAATATTTATAGGATTTACCCATGTCTAAGACAACTGGTACAGTTAAGTGGTTTAACGAAGAGAAAGGTTTCGGTTTCATCACTCAAGAGAATGGCGGCGCAGACGTATTTGTTCACTTCCGTGCTATCACAGGTGAAGGTTTCCGCACTCTAGCTGAAGGCCAAAAAGTAGCGTTTGAAGTTGAGCAAGGTCAAAAAGGCCCTCAAGCTGCAAACGTTGAAGTACTATAATTAAGTACTGATACCGAATTAAGAAAAAGCCGCACTTGTTGCGGCTTTTTTGTTGCCATTATTTTCCTTTCAGACATTTTCTCGAGCAACGAGCAACGAGCAACGAGCAACGAGCAACGAGCAACGAGCTATGACACAACAGACTCATCAACATTACCAGCATCACGATTTCTCAAACCAAGCTTTGAGTGGACAGGTTTTTCAACATTGTCACTTTTATCAATGTGATTTTTCTCGCAGCGATCTAAGCGATGCGCAATTTATTGATTGTGTTTTTATTGAGTCTGGTGATGTGCTTGGGTGTAACTTTGCTTATGCCAAACTTAATGATGCCAGTTTTAAGCAATGTAATTTGAGTATGGCGAATTTTGATGGGGCGAGCGCTTTTGGTGCCGAGTTTCGTCATTGTATGTTAAAAGGGGCGAGCTTTGTACGTACCTTATTTGCCAATTACATTACTCATAATACCTATTTTTGTTCTCTGTATATGACGCAGTGCGATTTATCTTATGCGAATTTGGAAAATCAAAAATTGGAAAAATGTGATTTATACGAGAATCGTTGGCGTGGAGCGAATCTGCATGGGGTTTCATTTGAAGGTTCGGATCTAAGCCGCGGAGAGTTTTCTCAGGAACAATGGCCTCAAGCGAATTGGAAAAGCTGTAACTTGTCACACATTGAATTAGATGGTTTGGATATTCGTCGTGTGAGTTTACAAGGCGCGATGATTTGTCAGTGGCAACAAGAGATGTTGTTAGAGCAACTCGGCATTATTACTATTCCAGATTAATAAATTGAGTGGCGAACGGTTCACTTTACAGTGTAAATAAGCGTATATTGGGTTAACGAAACAATCACAGAAACATAGGCAAGATTATGGCATCGGACTTTTATGGCACTAGTGCTAGTTATGCGCGCAAAGAAAGCGGCTATCGTGAAAAAGCACTTAAACTCTACCCTTGGGTGTGTGGCAAATGTGCGCGAGAATTTGTGTATTCTAATTTGCGGGAATTAACCGTACATCATCGCGATCATGACCATACTAATAACCCAGAAGATGGCAGTAACTGGGAATTATTATGCCTGTATTGCCACGATCATGAGCATTCTAAATATTTAGAACATGACTTATATGGCAGTGACACCACGCCACAAGAAGATGAGCACAAAGCGGCCACTCATAATCCGTTTGCGAACCTCAAAGATTTAATGAAGAAATAATCACGACAGTGACCTCATGACGAAGGACCGTCATTTTATACGCTGACCTTATAGCTGATTAGACCGTCTTAGTCTGACGATACTCATATCAAAGCTTTTTGATACACCATATTGATTTGTCAATTTATCACTGGATACGTGGTTATCTTAGTGAGCAATTATGTTAAGGAGAACAAGCAAATGGAATTGTGGCATGGTTTGTTATTAATTACCTCGATACACTTATTGGCTGCCGCTTCACCGGGGCCGGACTTTATTCTCGTCTCCCAACAAACCTTAACCAATGGTAAACGAGCAGGGCTATTATGCAGCGTTGGGATTGCTCTTGGCCTATCGATTCATATCTTATATTCCGCTTTTGGGCTAGCTGCGGTGATCGCAAACTCCAGCAGTTTGTTGTGGGTGATTAAGATACTCGGTGGTGGGTATTTAATTTATTTGGGTTGGCAAGGATTGAAAGCCAAAGCGAGTAGCACACACAATGTAACAACAGCGGTGGTGACAACTAAATCAGCCAAGAAAATGATTGGCATTGGCTTTTTGTGTAACGCCTTAAACCCCAAAGCGCCAATTTATTTTGTATCGTTATTTACCTTAGTGTTATCTGCCGAGATGCCAATTCAACAAATTGCCATTTATGGTGTGTGGATCATGATGCTGCAGTTTGGCTGGTTTGCGTTTATTGTGATGTTGTTATCTCGTCCAACTATCAATCAGAAATTTAAGCAATGCGGCCATTGGATAGATAGAGTGTTAGGCGGGGCTATGGTTGCATTAGGGTTAAAATTGCTTCTGACTCGCCAATAACACCATAAAATACCCTGTATCAGAAACTAAAAACGAGCCATAGTAGGCTCGTTTTTTAGTGAGACAAAACACGATATTAATCGACGAGTTTCATTTCTTGAATGATATCGGAAGCAATTTCTGGTTTTGTGCTCGTTGGAGTGGCATGCAATTCCGCTTTGAGTTGTCCTTTGCGGTTTTTTAATCCCGTTTCCAGTTTTTTTACCGCAGCTGCAATGGCCGGATACATGATTTTATCTTCTGCTTTTGCTGAGATCCTTACCCCTTCATAATTGCTGAAGGTTTCCACTTGATGCTCGTTGTGCTGTTTGGTGATGATGATGTCACAACTGATTAAATCGGGGAAATGTGAAGATATTTTATCGAATTTTCCTTCAATCTCTTTACGTGATTCTTCGCTGAGAGAAACATGATGCGTTTGGATATTTATTTTCATACACAATACCTTCTGTTGAAGAACTTTAACTTGAAAAGTTCGATTCGGATGTCTATCCCTGAGTGAAAAGGTTAATGGCGATGTGGTCATTAATGCTGCCATTAATTGAGCCATTTTCGCTCTTCACTTTTATTGAAGCTAACAAACTTTATGACAATAGGCAAAGAGGTTTGTTCCTATTTTTAAGTCTAGTAACAAAATCAATTTTCGTTGGATCATTTCGATTTTCTTTTCGGTTACGAATGTTCTTTTCATCACATAAATGACGTTGAATTGTCGTGTTAATTTGCAATTGAATGGCTTTTATTGTTAACGGCCTTTTGCGGCTATGTTCTTGGTAAGTTCTTTTGTTTCAAAGTCTTACAAATAATCGTTGAGAATGAGATATCTATTGAATCCATGCTGGAGGAATTGGATTAAGATGGAGGGATTGTATTTGGTTATTCATTGTGAATTACCAATTTGGGATGTATTTAAAAACAAGAAGTCAGTGAGAAAAATATGAAACTTAGACCTGAGATAATGATTTCTTCATTAGATTTAGATCGGTTATATGATTTGCTTGAATCAATACCGAGAAGTAGTGTTCCAGGCGTTGCTGAGTTAGAAAAAGAGCTTAGCCGTGCGGTTGTGGTTGCGCCCAATGAGATTCCAGCAACGATTGTTACGATGAACTCAACCGTTCAGTTTCGTGTCGAGTCGACGAATAAAGATTTTGAACTCACTTTAGTGTATCCAAAAGACGTAGATGGCGATGGTAAAACGATTTCAGTGCTTGCGCCTGTTGGCAGCGCGTTGCTCGGTCTTTCGGTTGGAGAGGAAATTGAATGGCCAAAGCCAGGCGGTGGTAGCTTGATCGTCAAAATTATGAAAATCACTTATCAACCTGAGCGTATGGGTGAATTTCAACTTTAATCTACAGGTGTGAGTGATCTTACTTGTTGTAAAAAAGAAGCTGTATTGATGAGATGAGTCAATACAGCTTTTTTGTGGTCGCTATGCTACAGAAAGGGTCTTTTTACTTTGATAGATTTCTTTCTTACGGCGTTTTTCTGCTCTGGCCATGATAAACCACATGGTGAAGGTAAACAGAGAGACGCACAATAAAATCAGGCTGGCGATGGCGTTAATTTCAGGTTTTACGCCTAAGCGTACCGATGAGAAAATTTCCATTGGCAGAGTGGTAGAACCTGGGCCAGATACAAAACTGGCAAGCACTAAATCATCCAGTGATAGTGCAAAAGCCATCATTCCACCAGCAACCAGTGATGGTGTGATCATCGGAATGGTGATTTGCATAAATACTTTCCAAGGCTTAGCTCCTAAATCCATGGCCGCTTCTTCCATTGAAATGTCTAATTCACGTAACCGAGACGAGACCAAAATAGCCACATAGGAGCTGGTAAAGGTAGTATGTGCAATCCAAATAGTCATCATACCTCGTTCAACTGGCCAACCAATGACGTTATTCATCGCGACAAATAAGAGCAGTAATGACAGGCCAGTAATCACCTCTGGCATCACCAAAGGTGCCGTGACCATACCGCCTAGCAAGCCTTTCCCATGAAAGCGTGGAATACGGGTTAATACAAAGGCGGCCATCGTCCCAATCGCAACCGCAGAAATAGCGGTACAGAACGCAATTTGTAGCGAGCGAAATACCGAACCCATTAATTGGGTATTATCCCATAAGCTGCTATACCATTGGGTCGACCAACCGCCCCAGACCGTTACCAGCTTTGAGGCATTAAAAGAGTAAATCACCATGATAATCAGCGGTAGATAGATAAAAACCAACCCAATAATCAACATGATATTTGCGAAACCAAAACGTTTCATTGTCATTCCTTACTTGCCTTGCAATTCTTTTGCGTGAGTACGGTTAAAGAAAATAATTGGGATCATTAAGACCACCAACATCACGACTGCCAATGCCGCCGCAACAGGCCAATCACGGTTATTGAAAAACTCTTGCCATAACACTCGGCCAATCATTAAAGTATCAGGACCACCTAATAATTCGGGGATCACAAACTCACCCACTACCGGAATAAACACCAACATGCAGCCTGCAATAATGCCACCTTTTGAAAGTGGCACGGTGATTTGCCAAAAGCTTGAGACATTACGGCAACCTAAATCAGAGGCGGCTTCTAATAAGCTTTGATCGTGTTTTGACAAATTGGCGTACAGTGGCAGCACCATAAATGGTAAGTAGGAATAGACAATACCTATATAGACCGCCAAATCGGTGTTCAAAATATGCAAAGGAGTGTCAATGAATCCTACTTGCATTAAAAAGCCATTTAATAAACCGTTATTACTTAAAATCCCCATCCAAGCGTACACGCGGATTAAAATGGCCGTCCAAGTCGGCATCATGATCAGCAACAGCAACAGCGTTTGCGTTTCCTTTTTTGCACGAGCGATGGCATAGGCCATTGGGTAGCCCACCAGCAAGCAGGCAAAGGTGCTGATGAACGCCATTTTGAGCGAACTTAAATAAGCTGCAAGATAGAGTTCATCTTCTCCAAGCAACAAGTAGTTGGCCATATTCAGTAAGATGGTGACTTGATCGTCAGCCCAACTAACTAGCTCGGTATAAGGTGGGATCGCCACATCGGCCATTGAAAAGCTGATCTTAAGTACGATCACAAATGGCAATAAGAAAAAGATCAGCAACCAGAAAAACGGCAGTCCAATCACCAATTTACGGCCAATTTTTTTATCCAACTGCCAGCTTTTACACCTGTTGGCACGAGTTGGCTTGAGCGTTTGAACCTTAGCTTGCGCTTGGTGTGTATTCACGCTGTTTTGCATCATGTTGTTACCACTCATATTCACAGAGTCATTCAATATAACGTTGGTTATTGCAGCACAACGCCACTATCGTCTTCCCAATATAAGAACACTTCATCTTCCCAAGTCGGGCGTTTGACGTGTCTTACCGCATTCGCGATAAAGGCTTGGACAATTTTTCCTGATGGCAATTGAATGTGATATACCGATGAACCGCCTAAATAAGCGATGTCGTACACTTTGCCCGTGGTCCAGTTAAATTCTGGGTGATCTAAGTCATCAGGCAATGTGGTGCTGATCAGCATCTTTTCAGGACGCAATGCATAGGTCACTCGTTTGTTTTCGGCTTGAGTGCTGATGCCGTGCCCCACATAAATCGGTTGGGGTAAGTCCACACACGCAATGGTGGCGTGGTCGAGGTCATCTTCCACCAACATGCCATCAAACAAGTTCACGTTACCGATAAACTCACACACTAAACGGTTGACGGGCGTTTCATAAATGTCCATTGGGCTACCAATTTGCTCAATGCAACCTAAGTGCATGATCGCCACACGTTGTGACATGGTCATGGCTTCTTCTTGATCGTGGGTAACCATGACACAGGTCACGCCGACACGTTCGATGATTTCCACCAATTCCAACTGCATTTGTGAGCGTAATTTTTTATCCAGCGCTCCCATAGGTTCATCCAACAATAATAATTTTGGACGTTTAGCGAGTGAACGTGCCAAAGCCACACGTTGACGTTGGCCGCCTGACAATTGATGCGGCTTACGCTTGGCGTATTGGGTCATGTGCACCAGTCTTAGCATTTCATCAACACGCGCTTTGATTTCCTCTTTTGGTAAGGCATCTTGCTTTAAACCAAAGGCAATGTTTTGTTCTACGCTCATGTGCGGAAACAAAGCATAAGATTGGAACATCATATTAATAGGGCGGTCGTAGGGTGCCATGTCGGTAATGTCGACACCGTCTAAAATAATTCGCCCTTCGGTTGGCTTTTCAAACCCTGCCAACATACGCAATAAGGTTGATTTACCAGAGCCTGAGCCACCTAACAGAGAAAAGATTTCTCCTTTATTGATGGTAAGGGATACGTTGTCTACCGCCAGCGTGTCATCGAATTGCTTACTCACGCGATCAATTTTGACCAAGATTTCTTTTGGTTTAGATTGGCGTTCTAAAGCTTTTTTGTAGGCACTAGAAGTGATGACCATGTGAAACTCTCTTCTTAAAATAAAAAGGCGTCTGGGCTTACGCTCCTAGACGCCAAATAAAACAATCCACTTTAAGGCGTTATCGACCAGTTTTAATCTTGGTCCAAGTACGAGTCATCACTCGTTGTACTTTGGTTGGCAGATCAGTAATGGTGTAAATATTTTTTAATGTTGCTTCGTCAGGGTAAATCCCTGCGTTATTACGAATTTCATCTTTAACCAATGGTGTCGCAGCTTGGTTACCATTGGCGGCATGGATGTCATTGGTAATGTTGGCAATCACTTCAGGCTTCATTAAATAGTTCAAGAATTGATGTGCCGCTTTTACATTTTGTGCATCCGCTGGAATCGCCATCATGTCAAAATAACTGCCAGCGCCTTCTTTTGGGATCACATATTCAATGCGATTGCCGTTGTTGGCTTCTTCTGCACGATCTTTAGCAATGAACAAATCATTGGAATAACCGACAGCAACACAAGTATCTCCGTTGGCTAAATCCGAAATATATTTAGATGAATGGAAGTAGCTCACATCATCACGAATCGACATAAATAAGGCTTCCGCTTGTTTAATGTCTTCGGATTTTTGCGACCCCGTTGCCAAGCCTAAATAATTTAAAGCGGCAGGTAGCATTTCGGTTGGAGAATCTAAGAAAGACACGCCACAGCTTTTTAATTTTTCCATGTATTGTGGATTAAACACCAAATCCCAAGAATCGACAGGCATATCATCCGCGCCTAACGCTGCTTTGACTTTATCGACGTTATAAGCAAAGCCAATCGTGCCCCATAAATAAGGGATCGCGTATTGGTTGTTAGGGTCACTAGGTGATAATGCATTGAGTAAATCTGGGTTTAGGTTTTTCCAGTTAGGCAGTTGTGAACGGTCTAACTTTTGGAAGACTCCCGCACGAATTTGTTTGGCTAAAAAGTTATTAGAAGGTACGACAACATCGTAACCAGAGCGGCCAGCTAAAAGTTTTGCTTCTAATACTTCGTTACTATCAAACACGTCGTAAACCACTTTAATACCGGTTTCTTTTTCAAAGTCAGAAATGGTATTAGGTGCGATGTAACTGCTCCAGTTATAGACATGAAGTTGTTGGCCATCTTGAGCGTAAGCGTTGTTTGCAGTGAATAATGCCGCAGACGACAACAAAGTCGTTACTGTCATTGATGCAGCGAACACAGTATTTTTCAAAGACCCTGAGTTTTTGATAAACATAGGAAAATCCCAAATAATGGATCTGAATGATCCTTGTGTATTGCCCATCAACCTAGCTTATAGCCAGTTATTCCTTCTGATTGGAGCCTTCGGGTTTGAACTGATTTGAGTCAGGTTGAACATAAATTAAAAGGAAGTTCTGTTGGTATTTGGTGATGACATTGAGTTGGAGCTTAAAGCGCTGTTAGCCAAATCCTTGGGGCGAAATTTATTAAGTATTTTTGTTGCGTTACTGGCTTGTTGCTTCGGCTAGCGACAGCACAAAGCTTCTGCTTGGCATTAATACCCAATAAATTACAGCAATCATTATCACAAAATATCAACAGAACCTCACAATTGAAGTTTCAATATGACGTTTTCTGAGTTGGACGTATGAAAGGAAAAAGTATCCAAACTCGTAGATTTGCAACCTGCGCCCATTAACCTTGCGTTAACGAATAGCGACACTAAATTAGGCTGTTTACACTGTAAATGTTAACAGTTGAGTGTGGCGGTTGGTACTTTCTTGCGAAGAACAGGCGCGATAATAAAACGAATTTTCAAATAGTAAATCAGAATAATTTTATGGTTTCGATAAGTTTTTTTGTTCATCATTTTGCGATAAACCTGTGATTTTTCACTTCGAGATAAACTCGGTTGCGCTGGGCCAATCCGTAATACAAAAGCAACCTTAGAATGACAAATAGGGCAGGAAAAGATAAAGGCTTAGCAAATAAAAAGCTGAAATGTGTAATAGATTTGTTTCATGGTGGTAACTCGGATAAGGTGAGGTAAAACAAGGAGGAATGGATGCTAGTGACCAAATACTATATTGCAGGCAGTCTGGTGTTTTATGTGCTGGCCTTGTTATGCCCTAATTTTTGGCTCTCATTGCCTTTAGCTTGGATTGCCTTGTCTTTATCGATTGTCAGTATCGCCTATTTGTGCAACTTCCCACATTTATTCCGTAAAAAGCCTAATGGTGTCATTCCCAATGCGATGCAATGGCTTCTTGCGCCATTTCTTATCGGGGCGCATTACTATAATTATTGGGCTAGAACGCATGATTCTGTCGCCCCCATCCAACGAATTGATCCGCAGTTATATTTAGCGCGTCGCTTATTTTCAAAAGATTTAAAAGAGCTGAAAGCGCAAGGGATCACCAGTATTTTAGATATCACCGCCGAGTTTCATGGCTTACAAAGTGGTCAAGAAGATCGTGATTTTGATTATTTCAACCTACCAGTACTTGATCATAAAGTCCCTTCCAAAAGAAAGTTAATCAAAGCCTTAGATTGGATGGATGTGCAATTAGCTGATTCAAAAAAAGTAGTGGTACATTGCGCATTAGGCAGAGGGCGCTCAGTATTTGTGTTGGCGGCTTATTTATTACGTCGTTACCCCAGAATGAGTATTGAAGAGGTGATGCAAAAAATTCAAACCATACGCACGACTGCCCGTTTGAATAAGGAGCAAATGGCAATGCTGCAGCAATTGCATCGACAACAGGCATTTCAAACCGAGCCAACATTATGGTTGATCGTCAACCCTGTTTCAGGCGGAGGAAAGTGGGGGACTTATCAAGAAGCGATCCTCGATAAGCTCACCGCTCAATATCACGTTGAGATCAGAGAAACCACCCGAGATCTTTCGGCGGCAGAATTAACCAAACAAGCGTTAAATTCAGGCGCTACCTTTATTGTTGCTGGGGGCGGTGATGGAACCGTAACAGAAGTGGCTAATCAGATTGTGCATACGGACATTGTGTTGGGCATCTTACCTTTAGGCACCGCGAATGCACTTTGTCATGTGTTATATGGTATTGAAAATAAAATCATTCCCGTTGAAACCGCATGTAATGCCATTTTACAAGGTGAAGTCACACAAATTGATACCGCGCGTTGTAATCAAAATTTGATCTTGCTGGTGGCTGGCATTGGTTTTGAACAGAAAATGATTGAATACGCCGAACGAGAACAGAAAAATAATGATGGGCAATTCGCGTATTTAAAAGGGCTCTGGGGGGCAGTAACACATAATGATACCTTATCATTGCAAGTGAGTTTAGATAAGCAACCGGCTCAAGCGTTGGAAGTCAGTAGCTTAGTGATCGCCAATGCGGCTCCATTTACCACGTTATTGGCGCAAGGTGGGGGAGAGCCTGATTTGCAAGATGGTATTTTAGATATCACCTATCTACCAAGTCATGAATCAATCGCCGGGCGTTTTTTATCCTTATCAGAATTGGCTTTGTCTAATGTTTTGCCGACTGCGGAGCCGATTGGATTTGTCCATCAACAAGCGAAAGAGGTCCTAGTGACCAGTGAACGACCATTTAAATATGTGATTGATGGTGAGTTATATGAAACCGAACAACTCTCTATTTATGTGCAACCAAGATCGCTCAATGTAATGGTGCCTAGCTGGTTTACGGAGCAATAATGTACGGAGCAATGATGTATGGAGCAATGATGTACGCTTTCACTATCTCCTTTATTTCAAACTTGGCAGTCAGGTGCTTTATCTGTAAACAATAAACGAAACACAAAGGGATCAAAACTTACCCTAGTAATTTCTATAACCTCTCTTTATTATTTGATTCCTTTTATTTTTATTACTTATCGAGAACGCTTACATGCCCAACCATTCACCGGTACTCGGCGCAACATGGATGCTGGTCGCTGGACTGTCTTTTGCTTTAGTGAATAGCATTGCTCAGTACATCAGCATTACTTTTTCTTTGCCATCAACGACGGTGGCATTATTGCAATATGCCATTGCGCTCGTGGCAATTTTACCGTATCTCAAAACCTTGGGGATTCGCCGTTCCTTGTATACCAAACACTTTGGTTGGCATGCTTTTCGGGTATTTTTGTCGGTCATTGGTATCCAACTTTGGTTTTGGGCCTTGGCATATCCAGTGCCGATTTGGCAAGGCATTGCACTGTTAATGACATCGCCATTATTTGCCACTGTAGGGTCAGGGATTTTATTAAAAGAAAATGTCGGTTGGGCTCGTTGGGCGGCGACATGGGCTGGGTTTGCTGGGGCGATGATCATTTTAGAACCGTGGTCTGATGAATTCAGTTGGGCGACGTTATTGCCTGTTGGCGCAGCTTTTTTCTGGGCTTGCTACTCCTTGATGGTGAAAAAAATGTCTGTGAATGATTCACCGTCGACCATGGTGGTGTATCTGTTATTGTTACTGACCCCGTTTAACCTCTTCTTAGCATTGCCAGAATGGTCAACTCCAATGGGCTGGAATGTGTGGGGGTTATTAATTGGCGCTGGTATCTTAACGGCGCTTGCGCAATGGGCGATAGTGAAAGCTTATGCGGTTGCGGATGCGTCTTTTGTTCAGCCTTTTGATCTAGCTAAACTGCCATTTAATGTCTTTCTCGGTTGGTTAGTTTTTGGTTGGATACCTACCGGTAATTTATGGCTTGGCGCTGCGATCATGATGGCATCGATTGTCTTTATCACGCAATTTGAACGTCTCAAAAATAAAGTCTAATTCCGCAAAAGTCTAATTTCACACTAGACAAGACACAAAACGCAAGTGAGATTCATCATGAGATGTATTGCCGTAGTTTGACGGCCACCCTGATGAGTTAATCGCTTGCGTTATCATTTCTAAATGTAAGAGATCATAATTTCACTGTATGTGTGAGATGTGTATCTTGATTTTTCATGGTTCTCCCTTAGTCTTCTCGCAGTCATTTTTCTGAATCATTTAAAGAGGCGAGCATGTCTACCTTATTTGCAATATCACTTACTACTGGCTTGTTGTCGGGTGTTTGGGGCTGGATCGCCGTGTCATTAGGTTTGCTTTCTTGGGTGGGCTTTCTCGGATGTACCAGTTATTTTGCATCACCGACTCAAGGCGTGAAAGGCTTAGCGGTGAGTTTAGCCACCAACCTTGCTGGCGTAGTATGGGCGTTAGTGATGATTTATGGCGCTCAATGGCTAGGCAGTGAGATTGGCAGTTATATGTTGACGGCATTTGTCTCTTTTTTGATGTGCATTCAAGCGAAAAAATCGTGGTTGAGTTTTATCCCTGGTACTTTTATTGGTGCGTGTGCGACCTTTGCTGCGGATGGGGCATGGCAATTAGTGGTGCCGTCTTTGTTGATTGGTGGTGTGTTTGGTTACTTAATGAAAGCCAGTGGGTTGTGGCTGCAAGCACGCAGTGAGCTCAAGGTAAAGTTAGTAAAAGAGTCGCTTTAGCGGGATTTTAAAATAGCTTAAACAAACTCTGACCTCTTGATGACATGGTATTGACCTGTTTTTGTCACCGTATACGCAGCCAATAACAATCAATAAGCCTTGTATGGTAAGGCTTACAACAAAGGTAAGCGTATTATGGAATACACCGAACAAGACAGAGAAGCCTTGTATCACTTATGGATGTCGCAAAAGGCAAAACGCCACTTAACGCAGATGGACATGGCGAAGCGTTTGGGGATGAGTATCGGTGAGTTTTCAGAGATCATTCGTGGCCAAGGTGAGTTAACAAAAAGTTTCATTAGCCGTTTTTTTCAACAGTTAGACATTGAGCCACATAGCATTTTACCGTCTTTGAAGAATCAAATTACCCCTGAAAATGCCGTGGTATATTTACAAAATCGCTTGACCATTGATGGCGATATTCAAAATGTACAAATTGATGGTAACCAAGTGATCATTGATTATTGTTGTAAAGTGGCTAAGCAGAAGTAAACACTTACTTTAAGTTAACATCAGGCTCTTTACCTATCTTGTCTCCTCACAAACTCAAATCCCTCACTTTGATGATTAAAGTGGGGGATTTTTGTATTTACCGTTTGGCTATTTTTTATTGGTTTGATTAGTTAGGGTTGGTGTAGGGAAAGAATAAAGCTCCATACTAATTGCTACTACCAAGTCCGAATTAAGCTACAACTGAGTATTAAAGTATTATCAATGTTGTAGCTTATTTTTGGATAAAAACGATTTAGGGTTATTGAGTTAAAGCATTTATTAGATTAGGTGAAGTATCTTGACACCTTAAACGTTTGTTAGTTGTTTTTTTGTATACGTTCTAAAATGTAATCTTGAAGTGCTAGACCTTTTAGTTTTTGTTTACACCCATTTACTCGAACCCAAGTGTCACCCGATGAGTTGAAGAAAAGACCGACGGTATTTGATTTAGGGACATTTACCTCTAAAACATACCCATTACTAGCATTAATTACTGAATGAAATGTAACTTTGATTCTTGTTGGATCTATTGCTGGTTGAATTGTATTAATTTTAGCATTTATAACTTTATTAATTTCATCCTTTTGCATCGTAGATAACTTCAAGCTCTTTACTTTGCTGTCGTCACAAATGCCCCAGAAAATACTACCACCTGAACCGTTTAGAAACGCAACCACATATTCATCAACTAAATTTTGTATGGACTTTGCAGGGTTATTCCCTTTAACTTCCTTAAATTCATTAGTGAGATCTTCTTCCAATGAGCAAGTTTCACCCTCAGTAAACCTATGTTGGAAACTTTCACCAACTATTTCTAATTCATCAGGAAGAGACTCAAAAAAATTCCTCAGTTTTTTTATGCTTCCAGAACTCATACGGACATATTGAGACATTTTATTAATGGAACCACAACGCTTAATTAATGAATCTAATTGTTCAAGTGCTTTAGTTTTACCAACTAATTGCCCCCAAGTTCCGATTTGTCGATTTCGTTGAGGCCCAGTTATTAAACCGCCAGGAGAATATTTATCGTTGATTTCTTCAAATGCATCATCTAAATCCCAATTTTTATTAATTATCAATATTACTTCCTATCATCCCAAAATCTGCCGAAACAACTAACGCCCGCTTAAGTGGTGAGCAATATTACCATTATACTCAATAACTACACCGTAAACACAAAAGCGAAGTCAAACCAAAACCGCCGAGCGTTGCGAATCCGTCTTGAAGCGTTTGTTAGCTTTGTACTAACCCAGTTCGAAAGACTTTCTATTAAACTTAAAGTTGTTCAAATTAATTGTATCTGTACCATCATTAAAAGCATAAGCCATTGCATAGGCGTCTAAAATGCCTTTAAGTTCATCAATTTCCTCTGGAACTTGAGGTTCAACCACCCACATTCCATTTGCAAAAGAGCTATCGTCTGATTCTGTCATAACAAATTTGAAATTTGATTCGATCAACGCGTTTAGAAGTTTAGCTTTAGTTCCAATGATTCTTTTACTTCGAGCTAGTTGAGCCTCTAAGGTCATAACCATGACCATTTTACTGTAATCTATTGAAGTGTCTTCTAAATCACTAACTGGTTCATATGAGACCAGATATTGCCCCTTCGGCAACTGGAAACCTTTGGCAGAAACCATACTGTAGAGTGATTTTGAGTCCGAACTTTCAATCCTCGCCTTTTCGTAATCACCGTACAGTACAGATATGGAGATCGCTAGTGCTGAGGCACTTCTAAGCCAGCGTTTAAATTGAACTCTACTAAGAAATCGCTTGTTCATCTTAACTTGATCTCCGAAAAAGCTAACAATTTAATAGACGGAAAAAATCCGTATAGTCTTTCCGTCTATCATTCCATTCGTTTTTTCATTCAACAAGCTAAATAACTAAATTTATTCATAAAGTATGAACTTATCTCATATTAACTCAGCATAAAGTGCGGAAAAAATCCGTATAGTTCACCAAAGCCAACTCATGATGAAGATCTGTAGATTTACTCAGTATCCAAAAAAAACAATTATTCTAATTTCAAGCTATGCAAGATTCGCAACATGTAGCATGAGGAAATATATGGAAAAAGAAAATCATTGTAGCCGTTGCAAGGCTACTGGCTAACGCATTTTGGGGCATTTTCGATTTAGAAATGGCAGCGTATCAACGGCGATAACTGCCATTTTAGGATGAACCTTTATTACTTAGTATGCCTCTCACCGTTGGCTTGAGCAAAATCCCCAACAGCAACGCCGTAGGGGATTTATCTGATTATACGATTAAGGCTTCAAGCTGAGAGCGTTATCGATATCCGCAGCGCAGTGGCGTTCTTCAATCGCTTCCCAAGGTTCGCCCATCGGTTTGTTGACGATACGACCACGTTGCACCGCTGGACGTGCTAGAACTGCTTTGGCCCAACGTTGTAGGTGTTGGTAATCTTGCACTTGCAAAAACTCGGCGGCTTGATAGGAATTGTGCAGCACTAAGTTGCCATACCAAGGCCAAATGGCGATGTCGGCGATACTGTATTCTTCGCCAGCAATATAGGTGTTATTTGCTAATTGTTTATCGAGTACATCTAACTGGCGTTTCGCTTCCATCGTAAAGCGGTTGATTGGGTATTCGTATTTTTCTGGTGCGTAATGGTAAAAGTGACCAAAACCACCACCAAGATAGGGGGCAGACCCTTGTAGCCAGAATAACCAGTTTAAAACTTTGGTGCGTTGGGTAATTTCTTGCGGGATGAAATGGCCAAATTTTTCTGCCAAATACAGCAAGATAGAACCGGACTCAAACACATTGATTGGTGTGTCACCACTGCGATCGACCATGGCTGGTATTTTTGAGTTAGGGTTAACCTCGACAAAGCCGGATGAGAATTGGTCACTGTCGCCAATTTTGATGAGAAAGGCATCATATTCTGCTTCGCTGACTCCTTTGGCAAGCAGCTCTTCAAGTAGAATTGTGATTTTTTGTCCGTTGGGAGTGCCCATTGAGTACAACTGAATCGGGTGTTGACCAATAGGAAGTTCGCGTTCATAGCGTGCGCCCGCTTCTGGTCGGTTAATGCTACCCCAGGTGCCGCCTTGTTGTTCATTCGTCCAGACTTTTGGTGGAATATATTCGTTCGTCATCATCTTCCCTTTTGTTGTCTTATGCTTTTGTAGTTACTGACTAGATTACTTGGGTCTAGAGAAATAAGACAGAGGCTTGCCGGGGTTTTGTTCAGATCAGTGAGTTATAAGACAATACGATTTGGCTATATTAATTATCTTCTCTAATCTAAATCGCTGCGGCCCAATATCCAATTAGGGTTTGGGCAGTTGCGTAGATAGTGCTTAGCTTGATGGAGGGCAACTACACCTGGGTAGTCATCACGATAATCCCCTAAATCGCGAATGATTTGAAAATGCAGATGAGTCGCCCAGCCGCCGTTTTCAGTAAAAGTGCCAATTTGGGCGAAGGACTCGCCTGTCTTAATGATTTTCCCTATGTGTAAACCTTGCAGCGATTGAGTGGCTAAGTGCCCATAAAGAGTATGAAAGACATAACCGTCAAGCTGGTGGCGTAAAATGATGACAGGACCGTAATCTCCCTGAGTTTGACGATTAGCAAAAGCGACCACTTCACCTTGTAGTGGTGCAAAAATAGGGTTTCCTGCCGCAATGCCTAAATCAATGCCAATATGTAACGTGCGGGCTTCTTCTCCAGAAAAATGGTCAGTTTCTTGATAAATCATACGTTGCTCAGCGTAGCGGCCAATTTCTACGACTGCGCCAGTTTCCGCCACTTGGCGTTTTATTTCTGCTGAAAAATCATGTTGTTCATTCACTCTTTGCCAAATGTCACTGTTTGGTGATAGGTCAACAATTAAAGCTTTGCCAAATTGCCATTCAGGTAAAATGACGGGGTGAAATTGATGGTGTTTGAGTGCTTGTTCGAAGCTTTCTGATTGAGATGAGATTCTCATGCGCTTGCCTCATTCGCTGTGTTTTTTGCTGGTAAGGATTTCTGATTATGAGGCACAAATAACATGGCAATCACATAACCTATTGCGGCGACAACAGTCGGTAAAATCAGGTTTACATTGACCATCACGGCAGTCAAGTAGCCGGTCAAAGTCCAAGCTAACCCTACCATCGCACTTGATAACGCCATCGCCCACCCTTGATCTTGAGCTGAAGCGCGATCAGACAGCGCCGTAATGTACAGTGGAAAAGCGGTAGCCACCAAAATAGAGGTAACGATCATCGCCATTACATGAGTGGTGGGCGTCGGGGTAAAGGCAAGCAGAAGCATACCGATGGCAGCGCCCAATAAGACGATTCTTAGCGCTCGAGTGACATTAAATTTAGCCAAAATTAAGCGTGGAACAAACAGCAGTGACGCCATCATCACCATACCAATGGTTAACATGAAATATTGGTAAAACTCGCCTTCCACAGACAGTTGCCATTTTTGCGGCAAGATGAAGGAGATATTTTGAAAATATAGGCTCCAACTGACTTGGCATAAAAAGACAATGGCTAAGCAAGGCAATAACCCTTTCTGGCTGCGAGCTAAGGGAGCGGTCAACGAAAAGGCACTTTCTTGTTGTTGAATTGGTTGTTGTGGTAAACGCACGAGATGCAAGAGGATAAAGCACACTACGGCAATCAGTAGACACGCATAAAATGGCGCTTGAGGGCCATATAACGCGGATAATTTACTTCCTAGCGCTGGGCCAAATGACATCGCCGCTGTCATGACTACAGCTACCAAACTCATTAATGTCGTTTTGGTTTTACCGTGGCTGTTATCGGCCAAAATCGCTTGAGCAATCGGCTGGCTAGCTGAGCCTAAACTGTTAATCATATTACCGGCAAATAGTAGCGCAATCGAGCCGACGATAATGGCATAAATCGGCAGGGCAAACCCAATTGCGGCCACCACCAGACATAAGGCTGCAACGGTTTTACGGCTGTAACGATCGGCAAAGCGTGCAATAAAAGGGGTGAAGAACATTGAAATAAACGGAGCGGCTGACATCACAGTGCCAAATAAGGTTCGGCGATCTTCCAGTGGCATCGCTTGTGCTATGGCTAACGAGTGATCGGTTAAGAACAAGCTGACATATGCCGGAATCGTAATGAAAAACCCTGCCGAGCCAAGAAAGATGATGAAATACAAAACCAATAATGTCGATTTAGGTAAGTGTGTGAGTGATGCTGAGGTGGTCATTGAATTCTCCCTGAATAATGACAGCATTCTAATAGTCGTAACCCTGCAATGCTATGAAATATCACATGGAGTACAAGACGTCTGCTTACTTAACATAAACTATGGTGTGTTTTTTTGTGTTGATAATGGATTTTATTTATTACAAAACAATAACCTATAGTTATCTTTAGTGTTAAAAATGACCGTTATTAAGCATTATTGAACTCGTAGGGTCACAGTTTTCGAATTTAAGTCTAAAAGTACAAATTATATCTAGTATGTTTGATTGCGATTTTTATCGTATATAGGTTAATGATATGAAAAATAAAGTGATTTTATGTTCTGTTTTGCTTTTAGGGTTGTCAGGCTGTGCATCTGTTCCGACTGTTGACTCAACCGTTTCGGATGAAGTGAAATTATTTGAAGCTCCTAAAGAAGGACATTCTGCGATATATATTTATCGAGAAGATAGTTTTACCGGTAGGGCACTTAAAAAGAATGTTTACGTTGATGGTGAGTGTTTAGGTGAGACAGCCCCTGGTGTTTTCTTTTACCATGAGGTTCAGGGTAATAAAGAACACCAAGTGAGTACGGAGTCAGAGTTTTCTGAGAATCATTTAACTATTTTTACCGAAGAAGGCCGTAATTATTTTGTGAATCAATACATGAAGGTCGGGATGTTTGTTGGAGGAGCAAATATAGAGTTAGTTGATGAAAATGAAGGTAAAGCCGAAGTTTTAAAAGCGGACATGGCAGAAAACATTCAGTGTCCTTCTCTTTAACGATTCATGCAGTCAATCGTTTGAGCAAATCAATAATATAACATGCCTTTTTCAAGCCTTTTCTCTACGCAATTTCTGACCAGCTAATTAGTGTAGTTGGTATAATCAATGTTATTGATATCATAAAAAATGGCCAGTTGATCGCTCAACTGGCCATTGGTTTTTTATTGATCAGCAAACGCTTAAGCTTGGCTAGATTGCGCGGCGGCTTGCTCTTCGTCAGCGAGACAAACTGCCGCGGTAAAGACGACGTCTGTTGAGCTGTTTAGGCCAGTTTCTGCTGAGTCTTGGATGACGCCAATAATGAAACCAACCCCGACTACTTGCATCGCAATATCGTTTGAAATACCAAACAAGCTACACGCAAGTGGGATGAGTAATAAAGAACCACCAGCAACACCAGAAGCACCACAAGCTGACACAGCCGCAACTAGGCTAAGGAGTAATGCGGTAGGCATATCCACTTGAATCCCTAAGGTGTTTACAGCTGCAAGCGTTAAGACGGTAATCGTAATCGCCGCGCCGCCCATGTTGATCGTGGCACCTAGAGGGATAGAAACTGAGTAAGTATCTTCATTCAATTTTAGCTTTTCACATAACGCCATATTCACAGGAATATTCGCCGCACTTGAACGAGTGAAGAAAGCCGTTACGCCACTTTCACGTAAGCATTGGAATACTAATGGGTATGGGTTTTGTTTTGTTTTTAGGTATACCAATAATGGGTTAACCAGTAACGCCATGATTGCCATTGAACCTAATAAAACGGCTAATAATTGTAGGTAACCCGCAAGGGCTTCAAAGCCAGTCGTTGCAAAAGTGGTCGCGACAAGGCCAAAAATACCAATAGGTGCTAAACGGATGATAAAGCGAACTACACCAGAAACACCGTGGCTAAGATCGCTGAACATATCTTTTGTTGAAGTGTTGGCATGACGTAAAGCCAAACCTAAACCAACAGACCAAGCCAAAATACCAATATAGTTGGCATTGACTAACGCATTGACTGGGTTATCGACAATCTTAAATAGTAAGGTATTGATGACTTCACCGATGCCTTCTGGTGGTGTTGTTCCCGCTGCTGCATTCACTAATGTTAGTGTTGTTGGGAAGACAAAACTCATGATCACTGCCGTTAAGGCTGCTAAGAAGGTTCCGATAAGGTAAAGCGTGATGACTGGTCGCATGTTACTGCTTGAGTTTTTATTTTGACTGGCGATAGAGGCTGCAACCAAAATGAAAACTAAGATAGGTGCGATGGCTTTTAAGGCGCCGACAAAAAGGCTACCAAAAATAGACATACTGGTTGCCGCAGATGGAGAGAGGATCGCTAGTGCAACACCAGCAATAATACCCACCAATATTTGCAGCACTAAGTTGCCATTGGCCAATCGTGAAATAAGGGAATTGTTGTTTTGCATAATAAAGCCTGTTATATGATTTATTTTCAGTCAAAATCCTGTTTGACCGTCCCAGTAGTTTCTGGGCGTACCATCATAGCCTCTATAGTGAATCTGTCTACTATAAAGCGCATTGCCTAGCATAAGATTTAACAAATAATATTAGCACTATGTTTATATATTGTTAATCTTATGTTGCGCAGGGTTATAGCATAGATATTTGAGCAAATAAAAAGCATTTGTGTGTAAAGCGAAGACGAAATGCAGAATATGTGAGTTGAGTGAGGTGGCTTGTTCTAAGCTATTGTTTTTGTTTTTAGCGTTTGGAAGGTAAAAAGCAATACATGAAAAGCTGCGCATGAAACGATCTGAGACGTGCCATTGATGAGAAAAACGACCAATACGTATTGATTGGTCGTTGGTATAAATATCCCTTAATACACTGAATAATAATGAGTTATTTAAAATTGTTATCAGTGTAATGAGATTAAGCTTCAGTTTCTTCTTTATTAGATGCTTTTGAATCTTTTAGCGCTTGTAGGTTTTCGTTAATTTTGAAAACCACAATCATTAATTCACACCAAATTCTTGCCCCAATAGCCCCGCCTGCCATTGATAAAAGGCCAAGAATAAAGCTTTCAAAAGTGATGCCATGGTAACCACTGAACATGACAGAAAAACCAGAAAATACGGCGATCAATAACAATAACCAATATAAACCAGTCACTAACTTAGGCGTTAACATTGAATCAAAATAAAATGCAGACTTCATGATGTTCTCTCTGTGGCGCTAAGAATAATAGCGCTGTGAATAAAAAAAGAGTGTCGTTAGGACAGCTCTAGAAGAAATATTGAGGTGGTTCTAAACCCATAATGCAGATAAAGGAGGTTTGCAGGTTTGATAGAAAAATAACTCATACGCGGCTTCATAAGAAACTAAGCAAATTAATAAGTTATCCAAATCAATACAGAGATAATCATACGCTCTCTAAATATCTTTCCTCTTTGATGTAAATCATTATTTTATTTGAAATCAATAGGTTAAATTTTAATGATTGGTATGGGTTATTAGTGTCGACAATCTTTTGCTATTTCTCACCGTTCGTTTCTTGAACAAATCTCATTCCCTAACTAGCTTTAAGTAAAGCCGTACCCGCAATCAATGTATGTGATGCGGTGTTGTCATTAATCTCAATTTAGGTTGATGAGCACCGCAATCCTTGGAGCTTCCTGCTCACTCGATGTTTGGTGTGCTTCTCGCTCCTTATTATAAAAATGATATGGCTAGGACGAGGGGGCACTTTGAAATCATTACGCGACTGTGTCGGCATTTCTCATTCATTTTCAACCTTGAACCCAGTGACTTTGGCTGGGGGATGGATGACGCTTTTTTCTGCGCCTATTGCCGCTGAAACACCCCGCCTTAACCTTACCAAAGGTGTGACAGATATCAGCGGTAAAGTGTATGACTTGCATATGCTGATTTTCTATATTTGTTGCGCCATTGCCGTGGTGGTATTTGGTGTGATGTTCTATTCGATCATTCGCCATCGAAAATCGCGTGGTGCCAAAGCGGCTCATTTTCATGAAAGCACCAAAGTGGAGATTATCTGGACGGTGATCCCCATCATTATTTTGGTATTAATGGCGATCCCTGCCACTAAAACCTTGATCGCCATGGAAGACACCACTAACGATGATCTCACAGTAACGGTCACTGGCTCGCAATGGAAATGGCATTACCAATACTTTAATCATGATGTGGGATTTTATAGCTTTTTAACAACTTCACAGCAGCAAATTGAAGGCAGCGAAGAAAAAGGTGAGCACTATTTATTAGAAGTAGATAACCCGTTGGTGTTGCCGATTAATCGTAAAATTCGTTTTTTAATGACCTCGGATGATGTGATTCATTCATGGTGGGTGCCCGATTTTGCGGTTAAAAAAGATGCGGTGCCGGGGTTTATTAATGAAGCGTGGACCAAGATTGATCAACCGGGTGTGTATCGTGGCCAATGCGCGGAGCTGTGTGGTCGTAATCATGGCTTTATGCCAATTGTGGTAAAAGCGGTGACTGAAGAAGAGTTTGATGTTTGGTTAGCAGAACAAACAGCATTTGCCGCAGCGAAACGTGCCGAGCAACAGCAAGCTCTAGAAAAAACCTTGTCGCTGGATGAATTAATGGCGAAAGGTCAAACCATCTATGTTGAGCGCTGTAGCGTGTGCCATCAAGTGAATGGTGAAGGTATGGCGAACGTTTTCCCTGCGATTAAAAACAGCCCGATTGTGAAAGGCGATTTGGTGAAACATATTGATATCGTTTTACATGGTAAAGCCGGGACGGCGATGCAAGCCTTTGCGAATCAACTCAATGAAGAAGAGATTGCGGCCGTGGTGACTTATGAGCGTAATGCTTGGGGCAATGATTCTGGCGAGAGCGTGCAAGCGGCGCAGGTTAAGCAAGTGCTTACCACGGGTACGTTACAACAAGCTGATTCGGCCAAGCCTAGCCAAACGGAGGTCCAATGAATCCTTCATCTTCATCCAAAAAAGCGCGTCATCAACAGCATCATGATTATGTCTCCGATGGAGTGACATTGGCACACGATCCTGCTCATCACCTGCCTACAAGTGGCCTGAAACGTTGGCTGTATTCCACCAATCATAAAGACATTGGCACGTTATATTTGTTGTTTAGTTTGTTGATGTTTTTTACTGGCGGTGCCATGGCAATGGTGATTCGAGCAGAGCTTTTTCAACCCGGTTTGCAGTTGGTGGACCCGCATTTTTTTAATCAAATGACGACGGTTCATGGTTTGATCATGGTATTTGGCGCGGTTATGCCAGCGTTTACGGGGTTAGCAAACTGGATGATCCCGATGATGATTGGCGCGCCGGATATGGCCTTGCCACGCATGAATAACCTCAGTTTTTGGATTCTACCTTTTGCGTTTTTGATTTTGTTGGGGTCGTTATTTATGCCCGGTGGTGGGCCTGATTTCGGTTGGACCTTTTACGCACCACTTTCCACCACTTTTAGCTCAAATAGCACTGCTTTGTTTGTATTTTCGATTCATATCATGGGGATTAGCTCCATTATGGGCGCAATTAACGTTATTGTGACGATAGTCAATATGCGAGCCCCAGGGATGGATTGGATGAAGCTGCCAATGTTTGTGTGGACTTGGCTGATCACGGCTTTCTTGTTGATCGCTGTGATGCCGGTATTAGCAGGCGCAGTGACTATGGTATTGACCGATAAATATTTTGGCACTAGCTTTTTTGATGCCGCGGGCGGGGGCGATCCGGTGATGTTCCAACATATCTTCTGGTTCTTTGGTCACCCGGAAGTGTACATCATGATTTTACCTTCTTTTGGCATTATATCGGCGATCATTCCTGCATTTAGTGGCAAAAAGCTCTTTGGATATCACTCGATGGTGTACGCAACTTGTTCGATTGCTGTGTTGTCATTTTTAGTATGGGCGCACCACATGTTCACCACGGGGATGCCGGTCTTTGCGGAAATCTTCTTTATGTATTGCACCATGCTCATTGCGGTGCCGACGGGAGTGAAAGTGTTCAATTGGGTAGCAACCATGTGGCGTGGTGCACTCACTTTTGAAACCCCGATGCTGTTTGCCATTGCCTTTATTGTGTTATTTACCATCGGCGGGTTTTCCGGCTTGATGCTTGCGATTGTGCCGGCGGATTTTCAATATCACGATACCTACTTTGTGGTGGCGCATTTCCATTATGTGCTAGTGACTGGTGCGGTGTTCTCGATTATGGCGGCTGCCTATTATTGGTTACCGAAATGGACTGGGCACATGTATCACCAAACGCTCAGTGTGTGGCATTTTTGGCTCTCGGTGATTTCGGTCAATATTTTGTTTTTTCCAATGCACTTTTTAGGCTTGGCGGGGATGCCGCGGCGTATTCCTGATTATGCGATTCAATTTGCGGATGTGAATCAGATCGTGTCCATTGGTGGGTTTGCCTTTGGGCTATCACAAGTGCTGTTTTTAGTGATTGTGGTGAAATGCATTCGTGGTGGCGAAGCCGCGCCAGCAAAACCTTGGGAGCGCGCCGAAGGTTTAGAATGGACAGTGCCTAGTCCTGCGCCTCATCATACTTTTTCCACTCCCCCAAAACTGGATTAATGCCTGTTGAGATAAGAGGTGCGTTATGCAAAATCGGACGAGCAATAACAAGCTGATTGGTTATTTATTGTTGGGGGTGGTGGGAATGTTTGCCTTTGGATTTGCGCTGGTGCCTTTATACGACATTATGTGTGAAAAACTGGGAATTAACGGTAAAACCAATGATGTGGCGGCGAGCTCACAAGGCATTGTGGTGGATGAGTCGCGGTTAGTTCGAGTACAGTTTATGGCGCAAGTGAGCCCGAATATGCCGTGGCAGTTTGAGCCCATTCAAGCGCAAATGGATGTCCACCCCGGACAAGTCATAACAACCCGTTATCGAGCGGTAAATAATGCAAATGTGGCGATGATAGGGCAAGCGGTCCCTTCCGTGGCTCCGGGGTTAGCGGCGACGCATTTTAATAAAATTGAATGTTTTTGTTTCAATCATCAGCCGCTAGAAGCGAACGGTGAAGCGGAACTGCCAGTGATTTTTTATGTTGATGCGGCCTTACCTAAATCCATCAATCGGCTCACTTTGTCTTATACCTTATATGATATTTCGCCACAACAAGCGCAGCCGGAGGTAATGTTAACGACCAAGATACACTCTGAATGACGCTGATATTGCGCAAGTAGCAAACGGACTGTAAACAGCAAATATACCGTAAACAATAGATATACGATAAACAGCGAATGTACTGTAAACAACAGATATACGATAAACAGCAAATGTACGATAAGCCGCTAATGGTCGACAAGTAACCAATAACCCGTACGCAGCCGATAAGCCGATAAATAGTGGCTGCGAAAGGAGAGTCAACATGGATAAAGTTACTCATTCAGCCGAGCCTCATCATGAGCATGATAAACGGCAAACTGAAATCTATTACGTGCCTGCACAAAGTAATTGGCCGATTGTGGGGGCGTTAGGATTATTTTTGATTGCCGTGGGAGCTGGGCTCTTGTTGCAACCTAAAGGCATGCTTAGTCATTTTGGTGGTTTTGTGCTACTCGGCGGCATTGTGACGGTTGTGGTGATGATGATTGGCTGGTTTCATAATGTTATTCAGGAGTCGTTAGCAGGTCTGTATTCTCACCAAATGGCGCGCTCTTTCCGCCAAGGCATGAGCTGGTTTATTTTTTCTGAAGTGATGTTCTTTGGCGCTTTCTTTGGCGCGCTTTTCTACGCACGAATGATTGCTGTACCTTGGCTGAGTGGTGCGTCGAATAACGCCATGACTCACGAGGTGTTGTGGCCAACCTTTGAAGCGATTTGGCCGTTAATTAAAACCCCATCAGGCACCGAAACCCAAGCGATGCCGTGGCAAGGTTTACCGCTCATGAACACTCTTATTCTGCTGACATCCTCGATTACTTTGCACCTTTCTCAATTGAGTTTGGAGAAAAACCAACGTACCGCTTTGATTGTGTGGCTTGAAATCACCATAGTGCTGGCGATCGCCTTTTTGTTCTATCAAGGCCAAGAATATCTGCACGCATACCAAGAGATGAATTTGACGTTGCAATCAGGCGTGTATGGTAACACGTTCTTTTTATTGACTGGCTTTCATGGGCTGCATGTCACCTTAGGGACGATTTTTCTCATCGTGTTGCTGGCTCGTATTGCTTTCGATCACTTTACTCCGCGCGATCATTTTGCTTTTCAAGCCGGCAGTTGGTATTGGCACTTTGTTGATGTGGTGTGGCTATGTCTGTTTGTCTTTGTTTATGTGCTGTAAGGGAGAAGCTGAGTTTCTAGTTTCTAGTTTCTAGTTTCTGGGGCCTAAGTACATCTGGTTACCTAGTTAATAAGGTCGAGGGTGCGGGTCGATTAAACCAGAGCTGAGGCCTATTAATAACAGCATGATGATGATAATTGAGATCAATAATCGGCGGCCTAAATAACGACTCATTGGCACTGTCTGTTGATCGTTGGGCTCGCGCTTCACCAGAATAAAAAGCGCACGACCGAGGTTCACTATGACAAATAAGAGCAAGAGCACTAATAGGAATTTAAATAATAAAACCAATGTCATGGTGCCTCCTACATTGGGAAAATTGGGCGCAAAAAAAATCGTGCTGTTGTTATTAACTGTGGTGGTATTTGGCGCGATGGTCAAACTGGGTTTTTGGCAATTAGACCGAGGGCAACAAAAACAGCAAATCGAGCAGCAATTGCAACAATGGCAACAGGCTCAGCCAGTGGATATCGCCACCGCGTTATCTCAGTCTCAAGATATTACCGGGAAAAAAATTGCAGTTACCGTGTCGCCAATCATGAATGGCTCAATCTCCGTTAGCACCGTTTATTGGGATAACCAAACTTGGCAAGGCAAGGTGGGGTATTTGGTGTTTCAACCAGTCCAAATGCTGGACTCTAGATTAGAGACAGCTTCTACCATTGCGTTATTAGAATTGGGTTTTGTCGCGGTAGGCGCTGAGCGAGAGCAATTGCCACAAGTCGCGAGCGTGGTTCAAGAACAGCGTATTGAAGGGCGCTTATATCGTCGCCAAGACAATCCGATGAGTGAAGGGTTAATGCTGGAGGAAATGCCATCATCATCGGCGATTCGTATCCAAAATTTGGCGTTGGAATCCTTAGCGCAGCATTGGCAACGAGCGATGTTGCCTTACGTTATTCAGCCACTTTCGGATTTAAAACTCAATGATAATAAAGGGGGGCAAGTGAGTGAGCAATTACCTCATCCTTGGACTCCGGTTCCGCTTAGTGCGCAACGACATTATGGTTATGCGGTGCAATGGTTTTCGATGGCTTTGGTGTTGTTGATGCTAGTGGTGCGGTTTGTGTTTCGTTCTTATCGAGCGCGTAACCATGATGCTTTAAAACCGATGCCTTAAAGAGGTACATTAAACCCGAGGTGTTAAAACCGATATATAAAAATAATATATTAAAAACAATGAATTATGAAGGTTTGTAAAAAACAATAATGAGTAGGGGGAGAGGATGACAAAAGCGCATGCGATAAAAGAAGGTGGCCATTATCATCAACGGAATCGTCACGTTTTGTGGTGGATGCTGCTCATTTTTGCTTTACCTGTGATAGCGGCAAAACTCATCCTTTCTCAACATTGGTATCAACCGGCGGTGACCAATCATGGTCTTTTTATTGATAACAGATTGTATTATCAGAGTTTAAATATAAATAACCCCGCCCCTCAACGTTGGCAAATTGCTTATCTGTTACCTCATTCTTGTTTAGCTTTGTGTCAGCAACAACTTCATTTATTAAAGCAAACCCATATTGCGCTCGGTAAAGATCAGCCCCGCGTCATGCCAGTTGTATTGATGTCTTCTGAGCTAAATCCAAGTTCACAACAAATGAAAGCTGACATTGAGCAAATGGGGTTTGTGGTGCAGGTTGCCGCCAATATGGATGCGGATTTAACTCAAACAAGCGCTGGGGTTAGCTTGCAAGATTATGTGTTGATTGACCCTCGTGGGCAGTGGGTGATGCGCTATCCCAGCGTATCAACAGCAGAGCAATTACCTAAAGAGTTGAAAGGGTTACTTGCAGATTTACGTAAGTTGTTGACGTTATCACGAGTAGGCTAAAGGGGTATCACTTGAGTGAATAGGGGGCGATATGGACTATGAAAAATGGTTGTTATGGCTAATAAAAATAAGCCTTGCGCTCACTTTGGTGGTGATCATTTTGGGGGCATACACGCGTATTTCAGATGCGGGATTAGGCTGCCCAGATTGGCCCGGCTGTTATGGACAAATGGTTGTTCCTAGTCATAGCGAGGATATTATTCGTGCGACCCAACATTTTCCTGAGCATACGATTGAGCCGAATAAAGCTTGGTTAGAGATGATTCATCGTTATGTGGCGGGCACCTTAGGTCTATTCATTGTCGCGCTAGCGTTCGTCAGTATGAAAGTCTCCCATGTTAGTAAACGCTTACCGTTAGCTTTAGTTTTAGTGGTATTTTTTCAAGCGGCATTGGGAATGTGGACCGTGACGCTTAAGTTGATGCCGATTATTGTGGTCTTGCATTTATTCGGTGGTTTTTTTCTGCTGAGTTTATTGTTTATTTTTTATTTATCATTACGTTGCCCTTTTACCCCCTCTCACAATTACTTCCACTCTGTTGAGCTTCCTACTCATTGTGTTAACTCCAAGTTGTCCTTGGCCAAGGGGGCTAACTTGTATAAAGAAACTAACTTGTATACAGGGCCTAAGTTGTATAAAGGGACTAACTTATATAAAGGACCTAACTTGTATACCGGTTGTTGGCTCGTCTTAATGATCTTGAGTGCGCAAATTTTTCTTGGCGGTTGGACTTCTTCCAATTATGCCGCGTTGGTATGTACTCGCTTACCTTTATGTGACGGTAATTGGTGGCAAGCATGGAATTTGCCTGGTGCATTCACGATCTTCCAACACTCATTATTGATGGAAAATGGCAGTTTTGAATATGGGGTATTGGATTACGGATCTCGCATGACCATTCATATATTGCACCGGATGGGCGCAGTGTGTACGGCGCTAGCGATAGTGATTTTTGCTTGGCGCTTATGGCGGAGCCATGTTCATCCAAGGTTAAATTATGCAGCAGGTACGCTGGTGGGGTTACTGGCAATACAAATCGGCTTAGGAGTGAGCAATATTGTGCTGCATCTGCCGGTTATTTTAGCGGTATTGCACAATTTTGTCGCAGCGCTGCTATTGTTAAATACAGTATTGATATTGGTGGGGTTAAAACAATGTTTTGCTGCTGATAATTAGCCGACCAGCTTGCATACTAAGTTTACGAGACTAAACCCAAAATGAAGCGGAGTGCTTAAATTAAAACAGGGTACTTGAATTAAAACAGAGTGCTTAAAGTAAAATAGAACTCTTAAAGCAAAGCAGATAGGCCAATATCAAATAGATAGACCGGTGAAGTTAGCTGATTATTAACGTTAGGAAGGTGCGTATGCCTAAATCAAACGTGATCCCTTTTCCGCCTCAAGACAGTAAGGTTGAACAATCCCTTACGCCAAATCCACCGACCTTTGTGGCGCATTCTTCTCAATTACCACAAGCGGTTAGCCCAGCAGTGAGCGCTTGGTCAAAAGGTTATTGGCTCAAACAAATGAAACTGTATTACTCATTGACCAAGCCTAAAGTTGTAATGCTAATGCTGCTTACTGCGTTAGTCGGAATGTGCTTGTCGACAGAAGGAAAGTTATTACTCCAGCCGTTAGTGTTGGGATTAACAGGTATTGGTTTGATGGCAGGGGCAGCAGCGGCATTGAATCATTTAATTGATCGTAATATCGATGGTGTGATGAAGCGTACTCAGCATCGACCATTACCTTCTGGGCAACTTGGTTATTGGAAGGTGATCGTGTTTGCTACGGCGCTGGGAGTGGCCGGTTTTACGCTGCTGTATTTTGGCGTCAATGGGCTTACCGCTTGGCTGACGTTTGCCAGCTTGTTAGGTTATGCGGTTATTTATACGTTATATCTAAAACGTGCTACGCCACAAAATATTGTGATTGCCGGAATCGCAGGGGCAATGCCGCCATTGCTGGGTTGGACTGCAATGACAGGGGCGCTTCATCCTCATGCTTGGTTGTTGGTGATGATCATTTTTATTTGGACACCACCGCACTTTTGGGCATTGGCCATACATCGTTGTGATGAGTATGCCAAAGCGGATATTCCTATGTTGCCAGTGACACATGGTATTGAATTTACGAAAACCAGCGTCTTGCTGTATACCATTTTATTAATGTTGGTGTGCGCATTACCGGTTTTGTTTGGTATGAGTGGGGCGATCTACGCTGTTGTGGCGATGGCGCTATCTCTAGGGTTTATTTATAAAGCGTGTCAGTTGAAATATTTTGCTAAACCAAATAGTGCGATCGACACCTTTAAATTTTCTATTTACCATTTAATGGGGTTATTTATTGCTTTATTAATAGATCATTACGTAGTGATAAGCCTTTGAATTTAAGATTGTTATGAACGCAGTTGTTACCGTTATGTTGATGGGCTTTTTATTGGGTTTGAGGTAGAATGCCCAGCTCCAATATTGTCTCTCTTAAAAAGGATGCGTTATGAAAGGCTTTGGCTCGGGTTTTAATAATTTTTTTGTGGGTTTATTCAGTGGGTTACTATTACCTTTAGTGATCATTATGGTGCTGATTTTCTTAACCGTGGATAAAGTCACCAGTTTTGCCGAAAATGAAGCCATTACCCCAATTTATGCACGGGGTGCGGAAACTTTAGATAAACTAGATACATTAATTGAAACTATCGATACCAAAGTAGATGACGCGAGCCTAAAAGATCTGCAATTGCTCGCACCATTAAAAGAGGCTAATTTGTTTCCAGAGCTACAACAAATGTCAGCCACGATAGTGAAAGTGCGTCAAGTCTCCGATGAGCAAAAACAAGAGATGCTCGGTCAGCTGAAAGAGCAATTGAATCAGTCGTTATTACAAAAATTTCCGCCGGAAAAAGCGCAGCAATTGACAGATAACTTACTGGGTATTGCCGACGTTCTTGCCAGTAAAAAAGAAGTATTGGCAGATAAAAAACAAGAATTAGTTGATAAAGTGCAACAAGCAAAAACCAATGCACAACAAGATTAATAGCGTTATGATCTTATAAAGATGATGACCAATAGGTAAGTGAATCGCTAACCTATAAAATTAAAATAAACAATTTAACCCGTGGTGCTCCCCGCGGGTTTTTTCTTTATACCGGTGCCTTATACCAATCGTATTTATTATCTGATCATTTAGTTTTCCGCAGCTGAGGTTAACTAGTGTGATTGGTATTATTTAATCGGTAACCAGCAATAGGATATTCCTTTTATGATGAGTTTAGCTGCCGGGCTGAGACGAAATGCGTTATATAAATCTAATAAGCCTGCTCTGATTTGTGGAGAGATGGTGATTACTTACCGTCAGTTTGATGATATTGCGGGCAAAATTGCCGCTGCATTAATCGATAACGGCTTACAACCTGGTGATCGGGTTGCGTTAAGTTGCCCTAATTTACCGTTTTTCCCATTAGTGTATTACGGGGTGCAAAAAGCGGGGGGCGTTGTCGTGCCTTTAAATGTGCTGTTAAAACGCCGCGAAATTCAATATCACTTAGAAGATAGTGAGGCCAAATTCTTTTTCTGCTTTGAAGGTTCAGAGCAGTTGCCCATGGCGCAAGAAGGCTTGCACGCTTTTCAGCAAGTGGACACATGCGAACAAATGATTGTGATGTGTGCTGACCAAAAGCAAAGACATTATAATGAGATGCCGACGTTGAGCCGCTGGAGCGACCGCTATGCTCCAATCAAAGATGATGTGGCGCGCGATGCTAATGATACTGCGGTGATCCTGTATACCTCAGGCACTACAGGGCAATCAAAAGGCGCAGAATTAACGCAAAGCAATATGATCATGAATGCATTGGTCACGCAAGGCATAGCCGAATTAACCAGCCGTGATGTGCATATTGCAACTTTACCGCTGTTTCATTCTTTTGGACAAACCGTCAGTTTAAATGCGGCGATCTTATGTGGCTCGACCATCGTTTTAGTGCCACGTTTTGAGCCTGCGGCTGTGGTCAAAATGATAGAGCAACATAACGTGACCATTTTTGCAGGCGTGCCGACCATGTACATTGGGTTAAATCATTTGGATATTGATGCAGATTTGTCGTCCTTAAAGCTGGGGATCAGCGGTGGCTCTTCTATGCCTGCTGAAGTGATTCGTCGCTTTGAAGATAAATTTAAGGTGCCTGTGATTGAGGGATATGGTTTATCGGAAACCAGTCCGATTGTGTGTTTCAATCATTTGGATACCGAGCGTCGAGTTGGCTCTATTGGTCAGCCGATCCAAGGTGTAGAAGTCCGTTTGGTGGATGAGCAAGGTCAAGAAGTTGCACCAGGGCAAGAAGGTGAGCTGACCGTACGTGGTCATAATGTCATGAAAGGATATTTAAACCGCCCAGAAGAAACCGCTGCAGCGATGCGTGAAGGCTGGTTCCACACGGGAGATATTGCACGTCAAGATGAGCTTGGTAATGTTTATATTGTGGATCGGGTGAAGGATTTGATTATCCGAAATGGCTTTAATGTGTATCCACGTGAAGTCGAAGAAGTGTTTATGACACACCCAGCGGTCGCGATGGTGGCGGTGATCGGTATCCCGCATGAAGAATATGGTGAAGAGATCAAAGCCATCGTCACTTTAAAACCGGGCGCTAACATTGAAGCGGCGGAGCTAAAAGCGTGGGGTAAAGAACAATGTGCTGCCTATAAATATCCTCGCTCGGTCGACATCCGTGATGCGCTACCTTTAGGAGCGACGGGTAAGATTTTGAAGAAAGATTTACGCGCGGAGTATTCTCAGTAGCGCGTTTAGCCACGTTGGATGGTAATGCCAATTGTACTAATTCACCTCAGCTGCGGATAACTATCTAATCTGTGTGATTGATATAAAAAAGAGGCCTTGCCGCTATGCGATAAGACCTCTTCGAAAAATATCTAACTGATAAGTAAATTAAGCGGTGACGGCTTGTGCTGGCTCTTTATTTTTTAAGAAAGCATAAGTGACACCAGTAACAATTGTCCCTGCCACAATCGCCACTAGGTACAGGAATACCGGGGTAATGGCGTTTGGAATCAGTAAGACAAATAAGCCGCCGTGTGGTGCCATCAGTTTGGCACCAAACAGCATAGAAAGTGCGCCAGTTAATGCCCCGCCCACCATGCAGCTTGGGATCACGCGCATTGGATCTTTCGCGGCAAATGGAATCGCCCCTTCAGAAATAAAACATAAACCGAGTACAAAAGATGCTTTACCTGCTTCGCGTTCAGTTTGTGCGAATTTATCTTTAGCTAGGAAGGTTGCTAACCCCATCCCTAATGCGGGAACCATACCAGCAGCCATAACTGCCGCCATCGGTGCATAGGTTTGTGAAGCAAGTAGACCAACGCCAAAGGTGTAGGCGGCTTTGTTGATTGGACCACCTAAATCAAAGCACATCATACAACCTAAGATAATGCCTAGTAATACCGCATTTGCCGAGCCCATATTATTAAGGAAATCGGTCATCGCAGTCATAATGCCGGAGACAGGCCCGCCCACAACGTAAATCATCACTAGACCAGTAAATAAACTCGCCAATAGTGGAATGACTAAAATCGGTTTTAGCGCTTCCATTGATTGTGGCAAGCTTAGTTTGTCGGCAATGAATTTAGCGGCGTAACCTGCAAGGAAACCAGCAATAATACCGCCGATAAAGCCCGCTCCCGTTGAGCTTGCCAACATACCACCAATCAAACCGGGTGCTAAACCTGGGCGATCAGCTATAGAAAAGGCAATAAAACCGGCCAAAACAGGAATCATTAAGGCAAACGCCGAACCGCCACCAATGGTCATTAAGGCGGCCGCTAAAGTTCCTTCTTCTTTAAATGCTTCGATACCAAAGACAAACGATAAGGCAATCGCCAAACCACCGGCAACCACAAGCGGTAGCATGTGCGAAACACCGGTCATTAAGTGTTTATAAATGCCGGCTTTTTCTTCTGAGCTAGTCGCAGAAGATGAGGTCGCTTGACCCGCTTGATAAGGGGTCGCCTGTTCAAAAGCTTTGGCAAATTCTTGCTCGGTTTTTTTCAGTGCTAAGCCTGTGCTGGTTTTGTAGAGTGGCTTACCGGCAAAGCGCTCTAGTGGCACTTCAATATCGGCAGCGATGATGACTAAATCCGCATCGGCAATATCTTGTTCGGTGAGTTGATTTTTCGCACCTACTGAGCCGCGAGTTTCCACTTTGATTTGATGACCAAGTTTTGCCCCGGTTTCTTCTAAGGCTTCTGCAGCCATGAAGGTATGAGCAACCCCGGTTGGGCAGGCGGTAATCGCAACAATTTTCTTCGCTGTCGCGGTATTAGATTGGCTCACGGGTGCAGCAGCTTGGGTTAATTCGCTCGCTTGTTGGACCGCATTTTGTAGCCAAACTTGGGGCGCGGTGAAACAGTCTGTGATATCACCTTGGTAGACTTTTTTACCCACAAAACGTTGGGTATCGACCGGAGTGTTGGCAGCGATCACAATAACTTCAGCCGCATCAATTTGCTGTTGCGTTAATGGGCTAGGTGGAATAACCGTAGACTGACATTCCACATGAGCTGTCCAGTTTAAATCTTTGGCGGCTTGTTCTAATAAACCCGCGCTAATCATGCTGTTAGCAACGCCACTTGGGCATGCGGTAATGATGGCAATATTCATAGGATGTCCTTTATATCGCTTGAATGCGAATTTGTTGTTGTAATTCGATGACCGATTGTGGGTCGGGCACGCCGACACCAATTTGTGTAACCGCAAGAGCGGACAGCGCGGTGGCGTAGCTTAGGATATCTTGGTGTAACCATTGGTTTAGGTGGCCCCAAGTTAATCCAGCGACCAAAGTATCTCCCGCGCCGACAGTACTGACCACTTGCATACGTGGTGGTTGTGATTGCAACCATTGACCTTGATTTAGCCACATCACGCCTTTTGAACCCATTGAAATAACAATGTTTTCAATGCCTTTTGATTCCAGCGTTTGTGCGGCTTGTTGGCAGGCTTCCGTAGTGGTGAGCGTTGTACCAACTAACTCAGACAGTTCTTCATCATTGGGTTTGATTAACCAAGGCTGCGCATTCAAACCGGCCTTTAAGGCTTCACGGCTGCTATCAAAAATGACTTTCTTGCCTTTTTGATGTAATAGTTCAATCCAGTTAGCGCATTGTTGTGGTGTGACGCCACGAGGCAGGCTGCCCGCCATCACAAAGTAATCGTGATCTAAAGCCAACTGCTCTAAGGTGGCTTCGAAAGCATCGATAGCGGTTTGGTCCACGATTACGCCAGGGAAGTTAATGTCAGTGACTTGGCTCTGATTATCCACCAGTTTGACATTAATGCGTGTCGCCCCTGCTACTCGAACAAAGCGATCTTGCGCGTTCATTTGCGTAAATAGCTGACAGAAAGGTTCTTGATTATCTTGACCTAAAAAACCAGTCACGGTGACTTGAGCCCCGAGATCCGACAAGACTTTTGCGACATTCACGCCTTTTCCTGCGGGATGGAGATCACTTTTCGACACTAAGCTGACGGAACCGACATTGAGTGTATCCGTGAGATGACCCGTTAGATCTAACGCTGGATTTAGCGTGATCGTGACGACTTTTTTATTGTTCGACATCTTCACTCCTTAACCTTCACCAAGACCAGATTCAATGGCTTTACCAAGGGCTGCTAAAGCTAACTCGGCATCATTACCGTCTGCGGTAAATTGCAAGCGATGACCATGTTTTACGCCTAATGCAATGACCTTCATTAAGCTTTTCGCATTGACAGCGCCGCCTTCTCCGTCCAAGTTTTCTACGCGAATTGTCGACTCAAATTTCTTCGCTTCTGCTACCAACATAGCGCCAGGGCGAGCATGTAAACCATGGGTGTTTTTAATGGTAAAGACCGCACTATTGGCATCGTCGTGGGAAATTTCAGGAGCCTTTTCAGACAAATCAAAGAGATCTAATAATTGGTTTACGTCAGCATTTAAGATGTCATCTTGACGTTTGGATAATAACAATTGAGTCAGTTTGTAAAGCAATGGTTTATGGCTGGCATTACAAGCGGCAAAAGCAATTAAAGCTTTCACTTGTTTGCCTTGATATTCACAATCATTCGCGGTTGATACAAAAGACATCGCCGAGCGGTGTACTTCTTTTCCGCCGCTTACGAGCCACAACCCTTGGCCTAAATCGGTTGGGGTTTTGGTGATGATTTCTGAAATATAAGCATCTCCAGTACAGCCGGAGTTACGTAATAATCCACCTGCAACAGCCGTCATTTGCAGCATGTCACTGGCTGGGAATTTTTGTTGGATTAAAGTGGCATCAAAGTCGGCCAATAACTGGGTTTGACCATTCAACACATTGATAATGTCTTGCTCGTTTTTTGCTTCTTTGAGCGCCGCTTCCACGCCATCGGCTGAAAGCACTTTGGTTAATTGTTTTAAAATGCCTAAGTGTTCGTCAGACTTAGCTGCAATACCGATCGCAACATAAACCGTCCCATTACCCCAATCTACTCCTTGTGGGAAATGATGCACACTAACGCCGGTTTTTTTGACCAGATCACGAGTGTCAGTGGTGCCATGAGGGATCGCAATGCCATTGCCTAAAAAGGTCGACGATTGTCCTTCACGAGCAAGCATGCCTTCTACATAGCCACTTTCGACATAACCTTGGTCGGTTAAGCTCTGAGCAATGTTTTTAATGGCAACAGTTTTGTCATTGGCCGATTGAGCAAGCGTGACTTCATTCGGAGTTAAAATAAGCATGGTTGAGCCTCGTCTTTAATTAAGAAGCCTTATCAATATGCAGGCTCTTTTATTATGGTGTTTAAATGTCGCTTTTATTTGTTGTATCTTGCGTTTTATAACTAGCTGAATCGGTTCAGCAAATTAACAAAAAAATTCAGCAAATTCGTTGAGTTGACTGTATGTTCTATCTTTTGCCTTGTAATTAAGGGCTTCTATATAGATTCTGTGAGCTAACTTCAATTTTGCTGAATCCTTTCAGCTTCTATACTGAATCGATTCAGCTTATAATTCAACCAACACAGTATTTGGATCGATAGATTTTTGATCCAGTGCACAGAACGATAATCAAAAGGTAAATAGACGATGACTCTAGATGAAATAGCTAAACTGGCGGGGGTGTCCAAAACGACGGCCAGTTACGTCATCAATGGTAAAGCGACTAAATATCGTATTAGCCAAAAAACACAGCAAAAAGTGATGGCAGTGGTTGAAGAACATCAATATCAACCCGACCATGCTGCGGCCGCTTTACGTGCCGGTTTGAGTCGTTCATTTGGTTTAGTGATCCCAGATTTAGAGAACACCAGTTACGCGCGATTAGCCAAATTATTAGAAGCCAACTCTCGTCAAGCTGGGTATCAAATTTTGATTGGTTGCTCTGATGACATGCCTGACACGGAAAAGGCGGTGGTGAATGCTTTGGTCAGTCGTCGTATTGATGCGCTGTTTGTGGCCAGCTCGATGGCGGATGCCAATGAATTTTATGCCAGTATTCAAGCTCGTGGGGTGCCGGTTATTGCACTCGACAGACCGCTTGATGATGAGATTTTTAGCTGTGTGATCAGTGAGGACTTTGAAGGTGCATTACGATTAACCTCATCGGTCTTAACTGAGGATGTGCAATCGATGGGATTAATTGGCGCGCTACCAGAGCTTAATATTTCCAAAGAAAGACAGCTAGGGGTTGAGGCCGCCATTCGTCAATATCGAATGATGCAGACTCAAGGGGCGCAAATGATCAGCTTGCAAGTGGAATATGGTCAGCAATTTAATCCGGAATCTGGGCGGGCAGCGGTTGAAAAATGGTTACAACAAGGCCGCGTACCAGATGCGATTATTACCACTTCTTATACCTTACTCGAAGGAGTGTTGGATGTGTTGTTTGAGCATCCGGAGTTAATGAATCGCATCCGGATCGCCACCTATGGTGATAATCGGTTATTGGATTTTCTGCCCATTAAGATCAACTCCTTATCACAACGATTTGAAATTATAGCAGATAGTGCTTTGGAATTAGCGTTGAATGCCTCAGCGAAGCGTTATCAACCAGGGGTTGAGTTAGTGGCTCGACAATTAAAAGTGCGTAATAAAATCATCGAATAGCTTTCCCTTAAGAGAAGCAGACTGGCATTGGGATTTTTCACGAAAAGTATGGGTAAGTCAGTCTTCGCTTATGGTATTATGCGCGGGAGTTTATTTTATTTCTTTTGGAGCACACCCTTTGCAATTTAAAGATCTTGGTTTAGATAATCGTCTTCTTAAAAACCTACAACATTATAATTTTGCGCAAGCAACGGATATTCAGCGTCAAGCGATCCCGGTTGCCATTGCAGGTAAAGACTTATTGGCATCATCCAAGACAGGGTCAGGTAAAACATTAGCGTTTGTATTACCTATGCTACATAAAGCATTAAAAACCAAAGCACTTTCAGCGAAAGATCCACGCGGTGTGATTCTGGCACCGACTCGTGAGTTAGCAAAACAAGTGTTTGGTGAACTAAAAGCCATGCTTGGTGGTTTGTCTTACACTGGTACATTGATTGTCGGTGGTGAGAACTTTAACGATCAAGTGAAAGCACTGCGTAAATACCCTAAGTTTATTGTGGCCACACCGGGCCGTTTAGCCGATCACCTTGAGCACCGTTCTTTGTATTTAGAAGGCGTTGAAACGCTGATCTTAGATGAAGCGGATCGCATGCTAGATTTAGGTTTTGCACCGGAATTGCGTCGCATCAATAATGCTGCGAAGCACCGTCGTCGTCAAACTTTGATGTTTTCGGCGACGTTAGATCATGCCGAAGTGAATGGCTTATCTAATGAAATGCTAACCGATCCTAAACGTATTTCAATCGGAGCGTCGGCGGAAGAACATAAAGACATCGACCAATCTTTCTATCTTTGTGATCACCTTGACCACAAAGAAGCGATATTAGAGCGTTTGTTGGAAGAGGCTGATTACAAACAAGTGATCATCTTTACGGCGACCCGTAATGATACCGAGCGTTTAACCGAAAAATTGAATCAACAGCAGCTTAAAGCTGTAGCATTAAGTGGTGGGTTAAACCAAACCCAGCGTAATAGCATTATGAGTCAATTTGAGCGTGCGGTGCATAAAATCTTGGTGACCACAGATATTGCTTCACGTGGCCTTGATATTGCGAATGTGACACACGTGATTAACTTTGATATGCCAAAGCATACTGAAGAATACGTACACCGAGTTGGGCGTACGGGTCGTGCCGGTAATAAAGGGACGGCGATGTCTTTAGTGGGGCCAAAAGATTGGCAGAGCTTTAAAAACGTAGAGACTTACCTACAACAAGATTTAACTTTCTCTGAACTGGAAGGCTTAAAAGGTAAGTTTACAGGCATCAAACCGCGTAAACCATTTGTGAAAAAAGGTGGAGCCAACGCGAAGAAGAAAGTTACGAAGAAAAATACGACAGCGAAAAAGCCCGTCAAACGTGATAAGAGTTTTTATCAAAATGTTGATGTGGGTGATCAAGTCTTTATGATGAAGAAGAAAAAGAAACCCGTTGTGAACGATGATGAATAATCGCTCTATTAAATAATTCGGTAGAATAAATCAAAAAGGCTTACTTCTTAGTAAGCCTTTTTGTTATTGGTCACTCGGTGATAACAGCGATTATTTTGCTTGAATAATCGCTTGCAAGAAGCGCTGTTTCGTTTCTTGATCCGCTTTGTCATACCAGTAATGCAGCATTTGTTCTTCAGTGGTTTTATATTGGCTGTTGACTGGAACTTGTGTGGTTGGTACGGCTGCAACGGTTGTGGCTGTACCGGCTAGCGTGATTGCCGCAATGCCGCCTTTTTTATTGTAGGCTTCTGATTCACGGTCATACTTACGGCCAAGTTGCATGCCTGGTTTTAATAGTTTGTCTTGTTTAACGTCAACGGCGTTACCTTGTTTATCCACGAGCGACCAATTAGGGTTTTTATCAAAATCACGAGCTAAGGTCGCGGTGCGGTATTCAGGCACTTTCAGTGTCAGTTCTTTATCAGACGCGGTGAATTTAGCGATGATGGCATCGGTTGAAACAGTTTCAAGGTCGCCACCATTTTTAAAGCTTGGTGTGTAGCGAAATACGATTTGGTTTTCACCATCAGGTAAGGTTAAGGTTTTTTCTTTAGAGAAAAGTCCACCGTCTAACTCTGGGTCTTGGCTATTTGCTGCCAGCAAGTCAACATTGGAAGGGACGGTAATGGTCACTTCTGCCAATGCCGAAGTGCTGAGTCCAAGTAACGTGCATAGAGCAAGAGGTTTTAAAATTGCGTATTTCAATGACATGTTCTTTTCCTTGTAATCCATAATACTGATTATCTGAAACACCAAGCTATCTATGAGCCAAAAGTTAGCAACTATAATCAAAGCTTAACAACTATAATCAAAAGAAAAGGGCCTATGTGGCCCTCACATCGTATTGATCATTTAACCATCAATATTATTTAAAATCAGTCGCTAAAACGTCAGAGCATAACGACGGATAGTGAATACATCGAGTGATGATTATTTTTTAGTTGTGTGTTGTAACTTGTCGGCTTCAGTTAGCTCACGGATTCGACGGCTGATTTCACGGCGTTCTTTTGAGATTTCTGCACCTGTGATGATGTGGTCATCCACACGATCTTCATAATCGGCTTTCATGTTTTTCACGATAGCAATGATTTCTTCGTGGCTCATTTCTGGCTTGATGTAATCGAGCAAGTTCTCAAGTAGATCGACACGTTTACGGTTATCACGGATTTTCTTTTCATTATCCAGAATTTCGCGCTTTAGTTTATTTTTGCGACGAGCTTGGTTTACGATTTCAAATACGTTAGCCATAGTTTTTTCCTAATTAAAGTGGGTAATTAATCTTATCAAATTAAACCATATCCCATACAGACAGAACAGAGTTAAGATCAAATAAACCTAGATAAATATACGAGCTGAGTTTTACAAGCGGATGAATTGAGCAAATCGTCTACACAGTAGAAAACGCTACTAAGTTGAGTGAGGATGGTGTTTTTTATGTTTTGCTAAGACCCGCCCCTTGATTTATCGAGATCGGAACCAATATTTTATAAAGAAATGTTGATATAAATATAGATAATCTGGTTAAGAATGACAGAGAATAGTTCAACAAAGGCAAAATTGCCGGCTCAAGAGCGTTTTCAACGTGCCTACTTGGCATCACGTAAATTGATGCAACAGATTGATTTAGACTTAAATCGTAGCCAAATCATTGTGGTGGCGGATAATGGGCGCACCCTATATCGTCCTTTTCGCTGGGATCATTGATTCAACGATAACTTGATACAACGCCATAAGGAAAGATGAAGAATGAATATCGAATTAACGGCTATTGAAGCTCGTATTATTGGTTGTCTCATTGAAAAAGAAGTGACCACACCGGATTATTATCCGTTAACGCTCAATAGTCTCACTACCGCTTGTAATCAAAAAAGTAATCGTGAACCTGTGATGGCTCTTAGTGAAGCTGAGGTGATGGATGCCGCTCAAGCTTTGATTGATCGCCGTTTAATGACCGATGAAAGTGGCTTTAACAGCCGAGTGTCAAAGTTTCGTCATCGTTTTTGTAATACAGAATTTGGCTCGTTAAAATTTACCCCACAACAACGTGCGATTGTGTGCTGCTTGTTGTTACGCGGCGCTCAAACGCCAGGTGAAATTCGTACTCGGACTAACCGTTTATGTGAATTTACTGATGTGAAGCAAGTGGAAGCCTTATTAGAACAAATGGCAAATCGTGAAGAAGGGGCCTTGGTGGTGAAATTGCCACGTGAGCCGGGTAAACGTGAATCGCGTTATCAGCATTTATTTTGTGGTGAAGTAGATATTGAGGCGGTGGCGGCAACCGCTCAAACCTCTCCAGTGGCTAGTCAACAAGAACAAAGAATCAGCGCATTAGAAGCACAAGTAGCAGAATTAAAATTGCAAGTTGAAGAATTGAAAGCGCTGATTATTAATTAAAATAGACGATTAATGAAAAGAAATTGGTAAAGCAACATGTCGGGTGGAAGAGAGTGATGCAGCAACTTGATTGCCTTGGCGCGAGAGTTAAATGACTGAAAAGCCTTGGTTTGTTTATTTGGTGCGGACACGTTCGCAAGCCTTGTATTGTGGGATAACCAATGATGTCTCTCGTCGCTTTGCCCAACATCAAGCGGGCAAAGGGGCGAAATATTTACGTGGAAAAGGTCCTTTAGATTTAGTTTGGTCACAACAAGTTGCTGATAAAAGTGCGGCCTTAAAAGAAGAGATACGAATAAAGAAATTGCCTAAAAGAGAAAAAGAAAAATTAGTTTTAACGCAGGTCAATAAGTGCTGGATGTAAATAAGAGCTGTCGGTCAATAATATTTATTGGTCAATAGAAGATGTACGCCAATAATAGCAATACTGCCATAACCCGATGTCATACACTGAAGTTATTGAAATATAAACCCTATCATCGTACTTTTATTTTTTTATGGCTAAATGAGTCATGCTCAGGCAAGCGTTAGATTATTTATCACTGATGAAAATCAAATTCCCGATGATTAATTTCATATATAATTCACCCCTGCATGGCGTTAATTTATGATTTTTATACGCATCAGAAACGATGAGAGTTTAGCAATCTATGAGGAAGATTGGAGGTTTAATATAAGGAGGTAGTAGCATCTTTATTGAGTAAATCGTGTTCTTTTTAGAAAAATATCTTTGTAATATCAGCGCATTATTATTGTGCCTGGCTATATTGTATCTGGCTATCCCTTCTTCTTTTGCTGCGGAATATCGCGCCTTTACTACCTCGGGTTATCATATTGTCACCGTTAATGGCCAATTCACTCAAGGTGAAGCGTTACGCTTTGAACGTTTTCTTCGCCACAACCCTGAAACAGAGTATGTGTTATTGCAGTCTCATGGGGGATATGTGAATGAAGCAATCAAAGTCGGGCGTATTATTCAGAAGAAAAAATTAAGAACCGCAGTAGAGACGTATTGTAATTCATCGTGTTTTATTACTTTGATGGCCGGGGAATCACGTCATGTGTATCGAGAAGCGTATGTTGGTGTACATCGTCCGTTTTTAGAAACCAAAGCACAAACTATTCCTGATAAAAGAAACAGTAAAACTTATCGTAATTTAGCTACCTATCTTTCCGGCGTCGTCAAAAATAAATCCAACAGCCAAAAAATATTGGATTTAATGTATGATACGCCCACGAACAATATGCAGAAAGTCGATGAAAAATATGATTTTATCTCTGTAGAATATTATTCTTCACCGACAGTTATTAATTAGCTTCAAATATTAATTAACCCCAGATGAGGTTATTTATTAAACCAATTTAATTGTTGATGCAAGCGGGTGACAGTGCCGACAATAATAAGTGAAGGGCTAATCGCTTGGGCAGCTAACTGTTCTAATTCACTTAGTTTCCCTGTTAATACGCGTTGTTTTGCAGTTGTGCCGCGTTCGATGATGGCACAAGGCGTATCAATAGCTAAGCCATGACAGATTAAGTTTTGGCGGATAACAGGGGCTTGTTTTAACCCCATATAAAACACTAAGGTGTGATTGGTGTGTGCAAGGCTCGGCCAATCGATATCTTGTCCTTGTTGTTTTAAATGTCCGGTAATGAATTGCACACTTTGCGCGTGATCGCGGTGGGTTAACGGAATGCCCGCATAGGCACTGCAACCCGAGGCGGCGGTAATTCCCGGCACGACTTCAAAGGCAATGTGGTGATCTACCAAGGTGGCTAACTCTTCTCCTCCGCGACCAAAGATAAAAGGATCTCCACCTTTTAAACGCACCACATGTTTGTTTTGTAAGGCTTTATCAACCAATATTTTATTGATTTGCTCTTGTGGTACGCAGTGGTGATTGAGCTTTTTGCCCACAAACAATAACTCTGCTTGGGGGTTAACCAATGCCATGATTTCTTCTGACACCAAACGGTCATACACCACCACATCGGCAGATTGAATGAGGCGTAACGCTTTTACTGTCAGTAGATCTGGATCGCCAGGTCCTGCGCCAACAAGGGAAACGAAAGGACGAGCGTGAGAAGAGGTTGCTTGCATAGCGAACTCCGAAAGCTGGATAAAGTGGGAGATAGCGATTGAGTTTAGGGTGACGATTCTCGTGACTCGTTGCTCGAACAAGATTTTATCAAAACCAGTGCCGAGTAACGAGCCACGAGTAGCCGAGAAACGTTTACGCTTTCACCTCTTCCAGCGTTTCAGCTTCACCCTTATAGCTCGGACGTTCTGCTTTTGGGGTAGCAAACCAGTAACCAAAGCCCATAAATATCACCCCAGAAACGAGGTTACCAAGAGATACCCACAGTAGGTTATGCCCAATACCCGCCAACGTGAAGGCATCAGAGTGGTTGCCAAAGTAAGACAAAGCAAAAATGGTCATATTGGCAATTGAGTGTTCAAAACCAGCACCGATGAAGGCCAATAAACACCACCAAATTGCCAGGAATTTGCTTGTGCCTTCAACACGTTGACACATCCAAATTGCAAGACACACTAACCAGTTGCACAAAATACCTTTAAAGAATAAAACACTGGCAGGGGCGGTGGTTTTACCTAACGCTGCCGCGTGTAAGAAGCTTTTGGCTTCCGGCAGAATATTACCGCCGCCAGCGAGGAAAAATAAGTAAGCGACGAAGACAGAACCCACTAAGTTACCTAACCAAGTTTGTGGTAACACTTTGAGGTTATCTTTCCAACTAATCTGACCGGTAATTGCACCAAAGGCTAAAAACATGGTGTGGCCAGTAAATAATTCCGAGCCAGCAATGATCACCAGCGTTAAGGCAATACCGAACGTTGCTCCCATAACCAGCGGACGAATTGAAGGATCGACAAGATTGCCAAAAGTGAAGATCAAGATGATGCCAATACCGACATAAGCCCCGGCCATGGCGGAACTGATCCAAAACCCCAAAGGGTTGTTATCGGCTAATTTGACAATACGTGCGGCATTATTCGAGCACTTTTTAATGGTGTCTGTGTACATAAGGTTACCTACCAAGTTAAATTTAAAGTTTGAATAATGATAGCGACCGAAGCGATCGCTATGGGTATTGAAACTTGATTAAAGAGGTTTTTAGGCCCTGGTCCCTAGTTCCTAGTTCCTAGGCGATTGTCGCTAAATATTTTTCTTAATAAATAGATATTTGCGCTTGCTTTAATATGGTTGTCACGGAAAGCTGTCCTCCAGGAACCAGGAACCAGGAACCAGGAACCAGGAACCAGGAACCAGGAACCAGGAACCAGGAACCAGGAACCAGGAACCAGGAACCAGGAACCAGGAACCAGGAACCAGGAACCAGGAACCAGGAACCAGGAACTCTTACGCTTTCACCTCTATCTCTGTTCCTTTCACACGCACTTCATAGGCTTCAATCGACATGGCTTCATCTTCTAAACAACGACCTGTTTCAAGGTTAAAGCGTTGTTTTTTGAGTGGGCTTGCTACCCATAATTCACCGTCATGTTCACAAATCAGGCCACGAGAGAGGACGTTCGATTGCGCAAACGGGTCCATGTTGTTGATGGCAAATAACTGCTCATCAAAACGTGGGCGAAAGATCGCGACTTGTTTACCATTCACTAACGCGCAGACACCAGTTTTTGGGGTGATGTCATTTAATTGGCAAACTTTTACCCAGCTCGGTTTTTGAGTATTTGATTTTGGTGATGATTGCGCCGTCATTACGCTTCCTCCGCTGTGATTTTGTCGCTTAAATCGGTGTGTAGAATATCGCCACGTAAATGTGGGTGCTTTTCAATAAAGGTCGCAGGGCGGTGTTGCTCACGCTCTGGCACAAACACCACGTTTTCGTCACGCGCATCGCTGTTGATGAAGTGTGCAAAACGAGTTAATTGACTTTCATCATTGAGGGTGTCAGTCCATTCACAACTGTAGCTATCGACTAAGATTTGCACGTCTTTTTCAAGCTGCTCGTTAATGCCTAAGGTGTCATCCACCACCACTTTACGTAGATAATCGACGCCGCCTTCGAGGTTTTCTAACCATACGGAAGTGCGTTGCAATTTATCGGCAGTGCGGATATAGAACATCATGAAACGGTCGATGTATTTGATCAGGGTGTCTTTATTAAGATCCGAAGCCAGTAAATCACCATGACGAGGATTCATACCGCCATTACCACCTACGTACATGTTCCAACCTGCATCGGTGGCGATGATGCCTAAGTCTTTACCTTGCGCTTCAGCACATTCACGGGTACAGCCAGATACACCGAACTTCATTTTATGAGGGGTACGGATGCCTTTGTAGCGGTTTTCTAGGTAAGAGCCTAGTCCAACGCTGTCTTGTACGCCGAAACGGCACCAAGTGCTACCGACACAGGTTTTGGCCATACGTAAGGCTTTGGCGTAGGCTTGGCCGGTTTCATAACCTGCAGCGATGAGTTTTTTCCAGATTTCAGGTAAATCATCTTTTTGCGCGCCAAATAAACCGATACGTTGTGCGCCGGTAATTTTGGTGTAGAGGTTATATTCTGCCGCTACATTCGCAAGAGCGGCCAATGCTTGTGGTGTCACTTCACCACCGGCCATACGAGGGATCACCGAATAGGTGCCGTCTTTTTGCATGTTGCCAAGGAAGTTATCATTGGTATCTTGCAGGCCAACGTGCTGTGGTTTTAATACATGATCGCCCCAGCAAGAGGCTAAGATCGAGCCTACCGTTGGCTTACATACTTCACAGCCATAACCGTGACCATGTTTTTCCAAAAGTTGATCAAAAGAACGAATGCCTTCAATACGGCATAGGTGGAACAGCTCTTGGCGCGAATATTCAAAGTGTTCACAAATGTGGTTTTTCACTTCGATACCCGCTTTGGCAAGTTCAGCATTTAAGACTTGTGTGATCATAGGAACACAACCGCCACAGCCAGTACCCGCTTTAGTCACCATTTTGATGTCGCCCAGTGTGGTATGACCGTCGGCAACCGCTTGAGCAATTTTGCCTTTGGTGACATCAAAACAAGAACAAATTACCGCTGAATCTGGCAAGGCGTCCGCGCCCATCGACGGTTTTTCGGCGCCGGCGTGTGCGGGTAAAATTAAGGTATCGGGATGTTCGGGCAAATCCATCTCATTTAGATGCAATTGCAATAAGTTGCCGTAGTCAGAGGTATCGCCGACGAGTACCGCACCGAGTAATTTTTTGTTGTCTTCTGAAACGATCAAACGCTTATACACATCGTCTTCATCGTTTTGATAAACAAAGCTTTTACAGTTTGGCGTACGGCCATTAGCATCGCCAATACTGCCCACTTTTACGCCCAGTAATTTTAGCTTGGCACTCATGTCGGCGCCGGTAAATTGTGTATCAGTGTTGCCTAAAATGTGTGCTACTGCCACTTGCGCCATTTTGTAGCCAGGTGCAACTAAGCCAAAGAATACGCCATTCCAAGAAGCACACTCACCAATTGCGTAAATATCCGGATCGGAAGTTTGGCAATGATCGTTAATCGCAATCCCACCGCGTGGGCCGATTTCTAATTCAGATTGACGAGATAAACGGTCTTGCGGACGAATACCGGCTGAGAAGACGATGAAATCCACTTCCAGATCCGTGTCATCAGCAAACTTCATGGTGTTACGGGCATTGACGCCTGTTGGTAGGATTTCTAAGGTATTTTTGCTGGTATGGACTTGTACGCCCATGCGCTCAATTTTATTGCGCAGTTTGAGGCCACCTTGTAGATCCAATTGCTCAGCCATTAATACGGGAGCAAATTCAATCACGTGTGTTTCGACCCCGAGGGCTTTGAGTGCGCCTGCCGCTTCAAGGCCAAGTAGGCCACCACCGATCACAGCACCGCTTTTGCTTTTTTTGGCGGTGGCTTCTATCGCTTTCAGATCTTCAATGGTACGGTAGACAAAACAGTCTTTACTTTCGTTGCCTTTAATCGGCGGTACGAATGGGTAAGAACCGGTGGCCATGACCAATTTGTCGTATTTGACTTCACGACCTGAGCTGGAATAGACGGTTTTGTTTTCACGGCTAATATTAATGGCACGCTCGCCGACTAAGACATTGATGCCATGTTTTTGGTAAAAGCCTTCTTTAACGAGGGAGAGTTCATCGGCGGTGTGGTGAGAGAAATAAGAAGATAAGTGGACTCGGTCATAAGCGACACGGGGTTCTTCACAAAAAGCCGTAATGTCGTATTGGTTTAAATCGCCTTTTTCCACAATATCTTCGATAAAGCGATGACCGACCATGCCGTTACCGATAATGACGAGTTTCATCTTACTCATATTTATTTCGCCCATAAAATTAAATGAATTGGGCTTATCATGGCGAAATGGTGACCATAAATACTGATTCAAATCAATTTGGCCCCCAAACTACTCTAAAGGGGTAGTACCAAAGGGGTGGCTGCGATCTGTGTAAAAAAGGAGAGTTAGAATGAAAGTATATGATTTTAAAGTAAAATCAGTAGCGGGTGAACAGATAGACCTAGCTCAGTATCAAGGCAAAGTCTTATTGATTGTCAATATTGCAACCCAATGTGGCTTAACCCCCCAATTAGACGGACTCGAAAAGCTGTATCAAGCCTATAAAGACAAGGGGGTTGAAGTACTAGGGTTCCCATGTAATCAATTTTTAGGGCAATCGCCGGAAGACGATGAAGGGATTATGGATTTTTGCCAAGTCAATTATGGGGTAAGTTTTACTAACTTTGCCAAATTAGAGGTGAATGGCCCTGAGGCAGATCCCTTATTTAAATTCTTAAAATTGCAACGTCATGAAGATAAAAGTAATGAGGCCACACAAGGTTTGGTCGACAAGTTGACCTCGATGGGGCAAGTGTTCGACGATGGCGAGTTAAAGTGGAACTTCACTAAGTTTTTAGTTGATCAAGAAGGTCATGTTGTTGAACGTTATTCCCCTACTTATTCCCCTACTTATTCGGCAGATGAAATTGCTCAAGATATCGAAAAATTATTGTAAGGTAATTTAAGGGTAAATTTTTGATAATAAAAAGCTTCCAGATAGTGGAAGCTTTTTTGTATCTAGATGACGAACGATACAATCAATCGCGGTCGACCGCAAAAGCTGACCATGCTTGACGAGTGGGCATCACTTCTAAACGGTTAATATTGATGTGATCGGGAAGCGTGGCGACATAGAACATTTGCTCGGCAATGTCTTCCGCAGTTAGAGGGGTGGTTGAGTTGTAGAGTTTGTCTGACGCTTCTTGATCACCATTGGTTCTGACCAAAGTAAATTCAGTTTCAGCCAAGCCAGGGGCAATATCAGTGACGCGCACGCCGGTGCCAAGAAGGTCGCAACGGAGGTTATAGGTGAACTGTTGTACAAAGGCTTTACTTGCACCATACACGTGGCTGCCCGGATATGGCCATTGACCAGCAATAGAGCCAATATTAACAATGCTTGCGCCAGCGCCGGTTTCAATCAAGGTAGGCAGCAAAGCATGAGTGACATTCACAAGCCCGGTAATATTGGTATCGATCATGGTGTGCCAATCTTGCAAATCCACTTTATCGGCTTTTTGTGGAGCAAGGGCAAGCCCAGCATTATTCATCAAGGCTTTTACTTTAGAGAACTCAGCAGGTAATTCCGAGACGGCGGTTTTGACCGCTTGCGCGTCACGTACGTCTAATTGAATAATGTGAACAGGGACATGACTTAGCTCTGCTTTGAGTTCTTGCAAGCGTTCCATTCGACGTCCTGATAGCACTAATGACCAACCATCTTGTGCAAAACGGCGAGCCGCTGCCCGGCCAAACCCCGAGGTTGCTCCTGTGATAAAAGCGACATTTGTCATAAATCGTTCCTTCTTTGTCATTGCTGGAGATAAAGCGAGGCTTCATCCAATTAAAATACCCACCGTATTCATTTTCTGATCATCTTTGTTCTCAAGCCTTTTTCCTAGGCAATTTCTGACCATCTAATCAGTGTGACGGCTATAAAATGAGGTGAGATACCCATTACAGTTGTGCATTTGGGAATAACATGGGGGATATCATACTCAGATATCAGGCTGCCAACAAAAAAATCTCGATGCGTGAGATAAAAAAATACCCCTAACAGAAGAGGCTCTGCTAGGGGTAGATTCATCACGGTGTAATTCCAATCGTACTAATTATCTGATCATTCTTGCTTGTTAAAAGACTCGATAACTTCGCTAGACTTTTCGTTTATAAAAAAGTTGATTGTAGAATACTACTTATCAAAAATTTCTGTCTTGTTCTCAAGTCTTTTTCCGGCGCAATTTCTGACTACCTAAAATTGGAAATTATAGGAAGATAGAAATGATCATCGCAATGATGGCACCGGTTGTACCAATGATGGTTTCCATCACAGTCCACGTTTTTAACGTTTCTGCTTCAGTTAACCCTAAGAAACGGTTCGCTAACCAGAAGCCAGAATCGTTTACATGTGATAACACAATTGAACCACCACCAATGGCGATAGTGACGGCTGCCAGTTGTGCGCCTGATAGACCTAATGGCTCAAGCATTGGAATAATCAAACCACAAGCGGTCAACATCGCAACGGTTGCAGAACCTTGAATCACACGTACGGCGGCCGCTAAGATAAAGGCCAGTACCACAATGGGTAAACCTGAACCCGCTAAGTAGTTGCCTAAGGCTGCACCCACACCAGAGTCGATAAGTACTTGTTTAAAGACACCACCGGCACCAGTTACTAGAATGATGATCCCCGCAGGTTGTAGCGCACTGCTACAGATATCCATGATTTTTTCATTAGACACACCACGTTTAGCACCTAACACATAGAAGGCGGTTAAACAGGCCACAATAATGGCAGTGAAAGGATGGCCAATAAATTCTAACCAGTTGTAAATATCAGACTGTGGCTCAACGAAACGTGCTGCAATTGTTTTTAGACCAATCATTAAAAGAGGTAAGGCAATTAAAGAGATCGCGAGTTTAAAACTTGGGATACCATTACCTTCACGGGCTGAACCATCATCTTGCGCATGTTCCGGTAGTGGTACGTTCACATGTTTTGCAATGAAGCTACCCCACAGTGGACCACCTAAAATCATCGCAGGAATTGAGGCCATTAGACCGAATAAGATCATATAACCAAAATCAGCTTTTAATTGAGATGCGACTAAGATTGGGCCTGGTGCTGGGATCAGGAAAGCCTGACAAGTTGCGATACCTGCTAATAAAGCAATACCAATTTTTACCACGCTGCCACCGCCTTTTCTCACTACGGCAAAAGCAATACCGATCAATAAGACCACGGCGACATCAAAAAATAATGGCAACGCACAAATGAAGCCGGTAAAAGTTAATGCCCAGTTAGCATTCTTTTCACCGAAACGGTTAAGCAGTGTGTGTGCGATTTGATCCAGTGCGCCAGTTTCTTCCATCACACGACCAAACATAGCACCTAATGCTACGACCACGGCAACAAAACCAAGCGTACCGCCCATACCTTTTTGAATAGTACCGGCAATCTCTGCTGGGTTCATGCCTGAAAACAAGCCTGCAATCATCGAGACTAAAATTAAAGCAACGACGGCATGTAATCTCACCTTCATTACTAAGAAGAGCAAAAGGACAATGGATCCTAGTGCGGTAAGAATTAATGAAAGATCTGACATTCTATGAGCTCCTAATATTTTTATTTGCTGTGCTTCACATTATTTTAAGTTACGGGTAACATGTTACCCGTAACTTGATAAAGTAAACACCATAAAATTTATTAAATCTTCAAAAGTCTGATAGAGGTCAAAAAAATGGAAGGAAAGAAAGTCGGCAAGGTTTTCCTTGTAATGGGTGTATCAAGTACAGGTAAATCCAGTGTTGGCCAAGCTTTAGCATCCGCAATTAAAGCCAAATTTATTGATGGCGATGATCTTCATCCAAAAGCAAACATTTTGAAAATGTCTTCTGGTCATGCGCTGAATGATGATGATCGCGCACCGTGGTTAGAAAGAATCCGTGATGCAGCCTTTAGCGTAGAGCAAAAAGGTGAGACGGCAGTGATTGTTTGTTCTGCTTTGAAACGTCAATACCGAGATCAGATCCGCGAAGGAAATAGCAATGTAACTTTCCTACATTTGTATGGCGAGTTTGAATTAGTGAAATCTCGTATGCTGGATCGCCGTGGTCACTTTATGCCTGTGAGTTTATTGCAAAATCAGTTTGATACTTTAGAAATGCCAACGGCTGATGAACCTAATATGATAGAGATCAGCATTGATGGTGATTTTAAAACCGTTTTGAATCGTTGTATCGAAAGCGCATCGGTAGAGCAATTGGCCCCATCAGTCACTAGCGCCTAGCACAGAGGAATACCGTTATGAATAATACAGTTTTAGAAGTAACAAATCGTATTTTAAAGCGAAGTGAAAAGCTAAGAGAAACGTATTTGGCTCAAGTACAATCGTATATTGAGAAAGGCAAAGGCCGCTCTACGATGACGTGCGGCAACATGGCTCATACCGCAGCAGCATGCGGTGGTGCAAGCAGTCGTCTACTTGATTTCACGACTTTGAATGTTGGTATCGTAACGGCATATAACGATATGTTAAGTGCACACCAACCTTACCAACATTACCCAGATCAAATTAAATCGATCTTGTCTAATATTGGCCATACTGCACAAGTTGCTGGTGGTGTTCCAGCGATGTGTGATGGTGTGACACAAGGTCAAGATGGCATGGATTTGTCTTTGTTCTCTCGTGATCTGATTGCACAAGCAACAGCGATTGGTCTAAGCCATAATGCCTTTGATGCGACGTTATTGTTGGGTGTGTGTGACAAAATTGCCCCAGGACAAATCATTGGTGCTTTGTCTTTTGGTCACCTTCCAACGGCTTTTGTACCATCAGGCCCGATGCCAACTGGTATCTCCAATGATGAAAAAGTACAAGTAAGACAAAAATACGCAGCGGGTGAGCTAGGTAAAGATGCGCTACAAAACATGGAATGTAATGCTTACCACTCACCGGGTACGTGTACTTTCTATGGTACGGCGAATACAAACCAATTAGTTTTTGAAGCGATGGGCTTAATGCTTCCTGGTTCTGCGTTTGTTTCACCAACCAATCCATTACGCGATGCGTTGACTGAATTAACTGCAAAACACATTATTCGTGTATCGAATTCAGCCTCGAAAGATTTCAGACCTATCGCTAAAGTGATGGATGAAAAATCATTAGTGAACGGTCTGGTAGCGCTTTTAGCATCTGGTGGTAGTACTAACCATACTATTCATATGATTGCTATCGCACGTGCGGCTGGCTTGATTGTGACTTGGGATGATTTTGATGCCTTGTCTGATGTGGTTCCTCAATTAACCAAAATGTATCCAAATGGTCCGGCTGATATTAATGCCTTTGAAGCGGCAGGTGGTGTTCCTACCTTAATGCGTCGTTTACATCAGTTAGATTTACTGCACATGGATGCGACGCCAATTTATGGCACTATGGAAGATTACTTAACTCGTCCTTGTTTAGTGGATGGTCAAGTGCAATTCCAAGCAGCCACTGAAAGTACGGCACCTGATGTTGTTGCAATGGATGACGTTGTCTTCTCTGCACAAGGTGGTTTAAAAGTGCTGGATGGTAACATCGGTCGTGGCGTGATTAAGATCAGTGCAGTAGCACCAGAAAATCGTTTCATTCAAGCGCCAATTAAAGTTTTTTCATCTCAACACGATGTCGAAAAAGCCTATCAACAAGGTGAATTAAACCGTGATGTGATCATTGTGGTTCGTCACAATGGCCCAGGTGCCAACGGTATGCCTGAATTGCATAAATTAATGCCAATTTTAGGTAACTTGATGAAAGCTGGCTATAAAACAGCATTGGTGACCGACGGTCGTTTATCAGGTGCCTCTGGTAAAGTGCCTGCGGCGATTCATATCACACCAGAATCATCAAAAGGTGGCCCATTAGCCAGAGTTGTTGACGGTGATGTGATCACTCTTGATGCTGAAAATGGTTCATTGATGATTGATGCACAATTAGATGAGCGTGAGAATGACATTAACGGCAACACCCAAGAACAATTGGGTATGGGTCGTGAGCTATTCCGTATGTTTAGAGATAACGTTTCAAGCGCAGAAACCGGTGCCAGTATTTTATTATAATACTTAGGTTTAATGTCTTGGAATCAATAAATTAGAGAGGAAAATATGAGTTGGATTATTCAACCAGAAGCAGTATTTAAAAGCTCACCAGTAGTACCTGTTATGGTCATTAACGAGTTAGATGACGCTGTACCAATGGCGAAAGCATTAGCAAGTGGTGGCATTAATATTTTTGAAATCACGCTACGAACTCCTGCTGCTTTGGCTGCGATCACAGCGATTCGTGCTGCATTACCAGACGCATTAGTGGGTGCAGGTACGGTGATCAACACTCAACAATATGATGATGCTGTTGCGGCTGGCGCTCAGTTTATTATTTCTCCAGGATACAGCGAAGTATTGCTTAAGCACGCGAAAGAATCTAGCGTTGCTTTAATCCCTGGCGTAGCCACTCCAAGTGAAATCGTAACCGCGTTAGAGCACGGTTACGATCACTTGAAATTCTTCCCAGCGGAAGCCAATGGTGGTGCTCCAGCGCTGAAATCGATCAGTGGTCCATTACCTCAAGTAAAATTCTGCCCAACGGGTGGTATTAGTCCAAAAAATATCGCCGACTACCGTGCCATTAAAAGTGTGGCAACTGTGGGTGGCTCTTGGATGTTGCCAAATGATGTACTTGAGAGCAAAGATTGGGCGAAAGTTGAGCAACTAGCAAAAGAAGCCGTGAACCTTTAAGTTTCTCGCGAGTATTAAGCCAAGAGCAAATACGTTCTTGGCTTTTTTTTCAGAGGCTTAAGTGAGTTAAGTGTCATTAAATCAATAGCTCTCACTTTCATCTTCCCTTATGATGTTACAGTAACATGTCGATGGAATGAGTTTGTATGAAGAAGCGTCGCCCTAATTTACAAGATATTGCAGATGAAGTTGGTGTCACTAAAATGACCGTCAGCCGTTGTCTACGTGATTCCTCAAAAGTATCCCCTACCACCTATAAAAAAATCATGGCCGCGATTGATCGTCTTGGCTATATCCCCAATAAAGCGCCCGAATTATTGGCTAATGCGCTAAGTCATTCTATTGGGATTCTAGTGCCATCGTTAACCAACCATGTTTTTGCCGAAGTGATTCGAGGCATTGAAGAAGTCACTGAAGCTCATGGTTATCAAACCATGCTTGCTCACTATGGTTATAGCGAAGAGATCGAAGAAGAAAGGATCGCTAATTTGTTGGCTTACCATGTGGATGGTTTGATTTTATCAGAAAGCCATCACAGTGAGCGGACGTTAAAAATGCTCGAGACTTCGGATATTCCGGTCATTGAAATTATGGATGTACATCCAAACCCTATTTTAAAATCGGTCGGCTTTGATAATAAGCAAGCGGGCTATGAAATGACACAACTCATGTTGCAACGTGGCTGCCAACAAGTGGTTTATTTAGGGGCTCGATTGGATGAAAGGACCAAGTTACGCTTAGAGGGCTATACTTGCGCGATGACGGAAAGACAAAAGCAGCCGCTCAGTCTTCTGACCGATCAGTCTTCTTCGTTTAGTTTAGGGGCTCAGCTATTAAATAAAGCCATCACTATGTATCCTAATTTGGATGGGGTATTTTGTACCAACGATGACTTAGCGATTGGAGCATTATTTGAATGCCAACGTTTGGGCATTCCAGTTCCGAAAAAAATCTCGGTAGCCGGCTTTCATGGTCATGATGTTGGACAAGCGATGGAGCCTAAGTTGGCAAGTGTCTTAACACCTCGTTTTAAAATTGGTCAAGAAGCAGCGAAACAATTATTAGCCAGCATTGAGCAAGAGTCCCCCAAGAAATCGACCTTAGATCTTGGATTTGAAATTTTTCAAGGTGGCACCATTTAACGGCTCAAGCTTATTGTAATCGTTTAAAATTCACTGCTTTGTCTTGCATGAGTCTATTCTCTTTTTTATGAATTAACAGGTGTTTATCATCAGTAATAAACACCTGTTAGCCTATCTTTTATCCCTATAAAACAATAAAATAACCATTATTTTCTTATGGTTTATTCAATTATGCTGAATCAAACGAAAACGTCTTTTGGCGTGACCTTAAATGTGTTGGCTTCGGCGCTATTTGCACTCTTATTCGCTTACACCAGTTTATTAAGTTCTTTAAATGGCGAAGAAGTGTATGGTTGGCGTATCGCGTTAACCTTTCCATTATTGACGTTATTTATTGTTGCTAATGGTTATTGGTCACATGTAATGGCGATGTTTTCACGTTTGAAGGCAGAGCCTTATTTTTGGGCTACTCGGCTTATTTCGTCTGTGCTAGTTAATATTCAATTGTGGCTTTTTTTGTGGGCACCAAGTAATGGTTATGCGCTTGCGGTATCACTCGGTTATTTTATCGTACCGATTGTGATGGTGGTGGTAGGGCGCTTTGCTTTTCAAGATAACATGTCTCGTTTACAAAAATTGGCTTGTTTATTCGCAGCCATCGGGGTGACTAACCAATTATTAGCGTCACAATCTTTTGCTTGGCCAACTTTGGTGGTGTGTTTAGGTTATCCCATCTATTTTTGGCTAAGGTATAAAACCAATACCAATAACTTAGGTTGTGTATGGTTAGATATGTTGCTGAGCTTACCTTTTAGTGTGTATTTTATTGTCAGCGATGGTTATGTCTTACAATCGATTACCAGTAGTTTTTCATTACTTTGGCTGGTACTGGGGTTAGGGCTAATCAGTGCGCTGGCGTTGGCTTTTCAGTCTTTATCTGCACCGTTTTTAAATATCAGCTTATTTGGGCTGCTTTCCTATGTTGAGCCCGTTTTGTTGTTGGTTGTATCGGTTGTACTGGGCGAGGTGATTCATGCCGATGAGTGGCCCACCTATATTGCTATTTGGTTGGCGGTGATGGTGTTGGTTTTGGAAGGAGTGCTCAGTATCAGAAAGCGTCCTTATTTGACTTAAGGAGAGCTTAAACCCTTGTGAGCCTAACGTAAGGTCTGGTTATTCTAGCAAGGAAAATATAAAAAATGCCGGCGCTGGAGTGGAGAACCATTTCAGCGCCGGCGTTTTTAGTTTTGATTTAAGTGTAATGCTGCGTCGTTATATCAATCTATTTGTTTATCTTTTGTAAACGATAAAATAGCAATACATACGACCGCCACCGCCACAAACCCACCTAAAATAATCGTTGGCATAGCGGCATAACCTAAAACGTGCCAGATAATGTACTCTAACGTGCTCATAATTTATCCTTTCTGTTATTGCCAGCCTGCAACATCTCTCATATCCGGTAATTTGTGTGCAATACCTTTATGACAGTCAACACAGGTTTTATCACCATCTGCCAAAGCCGTAGAGTGTTGTTTCACGGCGCGAGGACCTTGTTCGGAGAAATCCATGTAGTTAAATTGATGACAGTTACGACATTCTTTGGAGTCATTTTCTTTCATCCGTTGCCATTCACGATGGGCTAAATGTCCACGACGTTCTTTGAATTTCTCTTCAGTATCAATGGTGCCGATAAAGTGGAACAGTAATTCTTTAGACGCTTGTACTTTACGAACGATTTTATCAGTCCATTGATGTGGTACGTGACAGTCTGAACAGATAGCACGAACCCCAGAACGGTTGGAATAGTGAATCGTTTCACGGATTTCTTTAACGATAGGTGCGTGGCAGCCCGAACAGAATTCCTCTGTATTGGTGGCTTCCATACCGGTGTTAAAGGCACCCCAGAACAGTAACCCACCCATAAAGCCCATAAACAGAACAATCCCTGCAGCGGCTTTACTTGGTGTGGATAAACGCTTCCAAAAGTTTTTTAGTAATTTCATATTTTATACTCTTAATTCACTTCTCGAATGGCTTAGAAACGTGAAGGTCAGTTTCTAAGCCGAGCGTCTTAGTTTTTCAGTGAGTCAACGCTTTGGAATTGGTTTTCAACCAAAGGTTTCGCGTCGGCTTGTGGTACGTGACATTGCAAACAGAAGTAACGACGTGGCGAGACATCCGACAATACCGCGTCTTGACGGTTGACATAGTGCGTTACACTGATTTTGGTTGCGCCCATTTCTTTGGCATTTTTCCAGCTGTGACACGCGAGACATTTATTCGCATTTAATGACACTTCATAATTACGAATGGTATGTGGGATCAAGGGTGGTTGGTACACATAACTGGTATCAACTTGATGATCTTTAGGAAAACGCTTAAAGCTATCTGCTGGGCGGGTTGCTTCCAACTCTGTTGCTCCACGTAGTGACTCTACGCCACCGATGCCACCTGGATTAGTGACTGCAGGCGTGGTCGTTTCTGCATCTTCCGCTTGTACTGCGCCTATAATCAATGCGCTGGCGGCAAGCAATGCCATGATGATTTTTTTCATAATCTTCTCCGATTCTTTGTGGTCACTTAGCGGTTACTTTAGCTAAGTGACCTGAGAGTTATTGCTCAAGCATTTGATTCAATAGAATTAAACACTAGCGATTTTCGTTATCTTGACGGGACATTTTTTATAGTCTGTCTGTTTCGATAGCGGATCGGTGGCATCTAAAATCAATTTGTTGACTAGGATGCGAGCATCAAAGAATGGAACGAAAACCAAGCCTTTCGGCGGACGGTTACGACCACGAGTTTCAACGCGAGCACGAACTTCACCACGCGGAGAGGCAATCAATACTTCATCACCTCGGCGTAAGTTGCGCGCTTCAGCATCGTCTGGGTGAATGTAACAATGCGCATCAGGCACGGCTTTATAAAGCTCAGGTACACGGCGAGTCATGGTGCCGGTATGCCAGTGCTCCAACACGCGGCCTGTACATAACCATAAGTCATATTCTTCATTTGGTACTTCAGGTGGCGCTTCATACGGCGCTGAAATGATAAATGCTTTACCATCAGGTTTACCGTAGAAATCACGACCAGCGCGTTTTGCATAAGGGTCATATTCTGGATTAAAGCGCCATTGTGTTTCTTTACCATCCACGACCGGCCAACGCAGGCCTCGAACAGTGTGATAAACATCGTAAGGTGCTAAATCATGACCATGACCACGACCAAAGGCCGCATATTCTTCAAATAAGCCTTTTTGAACATAGAAACCCACATCTTTGGCATCATCGTTAAGCTCTTGGGCTTCTTCGAGTGGGAATTTATCTACATTACCGTTGCGGAATAAAATGTCATACATGGTTTTGCCACGTAGCTCAGGTGCTTTAGCCATTAACTCTTGTGGCCAAACTTCTTCAATCTTGAAGCGTTTTGAAAACTCCATGATCTGCCATAGGTCAGAACGAGCACCTTGTACTGGTGACACTTGTTGATACCAAGCTTGGGTACGACGCTCAGCGTTACCGTAAGCCCCTTCTTTTTCTACCCACATTGCGGTTGGTAAAATCAGATCGGCCGCTTGCGCAGTAACGGTTGGGTAAGGGTCAGAACACACAATAAAGTTTTCAGGATTACGATAGCCTGGTAAACGTTCAGTATTAATATTTGGACCAGCTTGCATGTTGTTATTACACATCACCCAATAAGCGTTTAATACGCCATCATTGAGCATGCGATCTTGTTGTACCGCGTGGAAGCCGGGTTTTGCAGGAATGGTGCCTTCGGGTAATTTCCAGATTTTTTCTGCAGTTTTACGGTGTTCAGGGTTGGTTACGACCATGTCTGCTGGTAAGCGATGTGAGAAGGTACCCACTTCACGAGCTGTACCACAAGCAGAAGGTTGACCAGTTAATGAGAATGGGCTGTTGCCTGGTTCTGAGATTTTACCGGTTAATAAGTGTAGGTTGTACACTAAGCTTTGCATCCAAACGCCACGAGTATGTTGGTTCATACCCATGGTCCAAAGTGACATCACTTTTGTTTTTGGATCCGCGTATTGTTTGGCTAAAGCAATCAAATCTTCAGGTAAAACGCCTGACATTTCAGCCGCTTTTTCTACTGTATAAGGGGCGACAGATTGTTTGTATTGCTCAAAGTTGATATTAGATAAATCGCCTGAGTTAGGGTTTTTCGCTTTGAGTTGCAAAGGGTTGTCATCACGCAAGCCATAACCAATATCGGTCGTAGCTTGTTTAAAATGGGTGTGCTTATTGACGAAATCCCAGTTAACGGCATCGTTTTGAATGATGTAGTTTGCAATGAAGTTAGCAATCGCAAGGTCAGATTGAGGGTGGAAAACCATGCCGCGATCAGCCAGTTCAAAAGAACGGTGATAGTAAGTAGAGAGCACGTTAACGCGAACATGTTCATGGCTTAAACGGCGGTCTGTAATGCGAGTCCATAGTACAGGGTGCATTTCGGCCATGTTAGAGCCCCAAAGCACAAACGCATCCGCATGTTCGAAGTCGTCGTAACATCCCATTGGTTCATCGATACCAAAAGTACGCATGAAACCTACTACCGCAGAAGCCATACAGTGACGTGCGTTGGGATCGATGTTGTTAGAGCGGAAACCGGCTTTCATTAATTTAGATGCGGCATACCCTTCCATAACTGTCCATTGACCTGAGCCAAACATACCGACACTGGTTGGGCCTTTTTCTTTTATGGCTTTTTTGAATTTTTCTGCCATGACATCAAATGCTTGATCCCAAGACACGGGAGCAAAGTCACCATCTTTATCAAATTGACCATTTTTCATGCGTAGTAATGGCGTATTTAAACGATCTTTACCATACATGATTTTAGATAGGAAATAGCCCTTGATACAGTTTAAGCCTTTGTTAACCGGCGCTTCAGGGTCACCTTGTGTCGCAACTACTCGTCCATTTTGTGTTCCCACTAAAACGGAGCAGCCGGTACCACAAAAGCGGCAAGGAGCTTTGTCCCATTTGATTGCCGTTTCATTGGAGCTGACAATGAGATTGGTCGCTGAAGCGGGGAGAGTGATCCCTGCTACTGCGGCGGCTGAAGCGGCTGCATTTGCTTTAACAAACGCGCGTCTTGTCATTTTCATACATCACCCTCGGGGTTTTTAATCCAGTGTTTTATCTAAATGATTTAGATAATGAACTTGTTATTATTTTAATGTGTCTGCTTCATCATCGAGGTTTTGCTCGATTTGATGAAAAACCAATGCTGTGCTTAAGACATGATCGAGTTGGTTGATCGCATCGATGGTGTCTGTGATGTAACCTTGGTTTTCAGTTTCAATCACAACCACTAATTTGCCTTCTTCACTTTCGCCGTATATTTCTGTGCCGTCAAAAGACTCAATGGTTGCCTTGGTCGGTGCTAAATATTCAGGCATCACATGAACGACTAAACTTGAAATATGTACTTCATTAAGTGACATGAATGTTCTCTATATTGAGTGTTAAAATGGAATAATGGAGCACTGCTTTATTTATTGCTTTATTGCTTTATTGCTTTATTGCTTTATTGCTTTATTGCAATGGCATCCACCGGGCAAACCGAGACGCATGCACCACAACCATTACAAAGCGCTGTATCTATTTGTGGCTGAGCGACGGAACCTATCGCTAATTTGAAGCGAATAGCTTGAGGTTCACAACTGTCGCCACAACTGCGACAATCAATTCTTCGGGGAGCAAGACAGGTTTCGCTGATGCTTGCTTTTACTTGCCATGCTGCCTCTTCTTTTGAGTTAAAAAGTGGCTCAGGGCATGCCTGTGCACACTGATAACAAAAAGTGCACTCACCGAGGTTAAAATCGACTCGAGGAAAGCCACCATCTGAGAGTTGAATAATGCGCTCAGGACAGGCTTGAAGGCACTTTCCACATTGAGTACACAAATCGGTAAATAAATGGTCTTTTACCCAAGGTAAATTGGGTTTTCCGGTGTCTTTTCGACGCGTAAAAAGTTGTCGTCGAGATAAATTTATTTGCGAATTAGACACATTGATAACCTTGTTTATACACCCCAAGAAATGGGTAAAATATAAACAGCATCAAATATTTATTTACCCTTATAAAATTGTAGTTTTTATCAGTAAAGCTGAAATACCCACAAAGGGGTAATTAATAGGCAGGTTTGTTTTAGATCAATTTTTGCTCTGTATAAACTTCACACATTTGAAAAGGCATCAAGTAAGATGAACGGTATGTTTAAATTACTTTGATCATTGCTATAAAAAGAGATGACCCTATAGTGAACGCCATTCGTTATTCCAAATATTATGTTGCGCCCAAAAAGCCGATTGCCTCGACAATTGCTAAGGGATTGATGTCGATTCTTATCTTGGCAGTGATTGCCATCGTGGTGGGGATGTTGACGATGGTTTATAGCTTAAAAGATGCTGAAATGATTAATGTTTCAGGTTCACTACGAATGCAAACCTATCGCTTGGCGTATGATATTCAGACCCAATCGCCTCACTTATCCCGCCATATTCAAAGCATGAATGAGTCTTTACATTCATCGAGTATGCAATCACTCGATACAATGATCGTGCCCGATTCCATTAAGCAAGAGTACCAACAAGTGCTGCATCGCTGGAAATTGTTATCGTTCCAGCTTGAGTCTGAAAATCCTTCTGGATATTTAAATCAAGTGGAAGGCATGGTGGCACAACTGGATAACTTTGTTTTCAATTTGCAGCGCTTTTCAGAAAATAAGTTGAAAATATTCGCATTGGCGAGTGCTTTGTGTTTATTACTGGTATCGATCATTACGGTGTTAATTGTCCGCTTTGCACGTAATAAGATCGTCCAGCCATTAGGTGAATTAGTGGAGGCCAGTCAGTCTATTCAAGATAAAAACTTTGATATTCGCCTGAATATTAATAGTGAAACAGAGCTGGATGTTTTAGGGCAATGTTACCAGTCTATGGCGAATGAACTGGCTCAGCTTTATCATGGCCTAGAGCTGGCGGTGGATAAAAAAACACAACAGCTGCAACAAGCCAATGATGCGTTAACCATTCTTTATGATTGTTCGGAAGCGTTGTCCAGTTCACGGTTATCGATTCCTGATTTTCAGTCGGTACTCGACAGTTTTATTCAGGTCGATGGTGTGCTGGCTTGTCGTTTATCGATTGATGAAAAAGAAGGCGGCCAAATCGAACTGACAGTAGGCCAATCACAAGCGTCTTTAGAATGGAAACAGTTTCAATTAGAAGAAAATAATATGCCGTTAGGCGTGCTGCAATGGCAACAAACAAATCCACAATTAGACAAGGTCTTGATGGAAAGTTTAGGGCATATTTTAGCCAGAGCACTGTATTTCACGCATAATCAAAAACAAACAGAGCAATTAATTTTAATGCAAGAAAGGGCGACGATTGCCCGCGAGCTCCATGACTCATTAGCACAATCGCTATCGTATTTAAAAATTCAAGTCACTTTACTTAAACGAAATTTAAATCAAGAATTGTGTGTGAAACGCTGTGAAGTGGCGACCGATATCATCAAAGAAGTGGATCAAGTGTTATCTCAAGCCTATACCCAACTGCGAGAGCTCTTGAATACTTTCCGCTTAAAAATAGAAGAGGCTCATTTTGGTGAGGCATTAAAGCAATTGCTTCATCCATTAAAATCGCAAACCGACGCACGTTTATACGTTGATAATCAACTGCTTTCTATTGGCCTAGATGCACAACAACAAGTGCATTTATTACAGTTTATCAGAGAGGCGGTTTTGAACGCGATTAAACATGCCAAGGCAAATAATATTGATGTTGTTTGTCATCAAGATGATAGCCTGATTCGTGTTACTATTGAGGACGATGGCGTTGGTTTTGATGTCAATAAACCCAAGCTCAATCATTATGGCTTGAGTATTATGCAAGAGCGAGCCTCTCGGTTAGGGGCGGATTGCTCTATCCAATCTTATATTGGGCAAGGTACTCAAATTCGACTAGAGCTGCAATTAAGCTGAGCACATGCTCATAAAGAATAAGATAGGTAACTCATGACAACGACCGTATCAAAAGTATTGTTAGTTGATGATCATCCACTCATGCGCCGTGGTATTGGACAACTCTTAAGTTTAGAAAATTGTTTTGAAGTGATTGGTGAGGCCAGTAATGGGGTAGATGCCTTAGCCCTTGCTAATGAGTTAACTCCAGACCTTATTTTGCTCGATCTCAATATGAAAGGTATGTCTGGGTTAGATACGTTAAAGGCGATGCGCAAAGACGGTATTGATAGCCAAATCATTATTTTAACGGTCTCTGATAACCCAGCCGATATTGATGCATTAATCAAAGCTCAAGCGGACGGTTATTTATTAAAAGACAGTGAACCGGATGAATTGGTCGAATTATTAAAACAAGCTCAGAAAGGTGAGACCGTTTATAGTCGTCTGGTGCAACAGTATATAGAGACTAGAGGCGATAATGATAACCTGCTCGATCAGTTAACCGATCGAGAAATGCAAATTCTACAAGAAGTCGCAAAAGGCTATCGAAATAAGCAAATTGCCGATCATTTATTTATTTCCGAATCTACCGTTAAAGTACACATGAAAAGCTTATTGAAAAAACTGAATGTGGCTTCACGTACCGCCGCAACCGTATTGTATCTCGATACTTATGGCCGTGATTAACGTGATGGGTTAAATAAAGACTAGAGGTTTAGGAAGAGACATGTTTACAGGAATCGTTCAAGCAGTAGCAAGGTTAGAGAATATCTCTGATTCACACGGTATTCGTACTTTTGATATGCAATTTCCCTCAGGCTTTTGCCATGAGATTGAAATTGGTGCCAGTGTTGCCGTTGATGGCGTGTGTTTAACCGTCACGGAAATAATTACCCCGAATAAGCTGCGTTTTGATGTGATGCTTAAAAGCTTACAAATTACCACACTTAGCCGTTTCGTTCCGGGTGACACAGTGAACGTAGAGCGAGCGGCCAAAGATGGCGCAGAGATAGGCGGGCATCCTTTGTCTGGTCATGTAGACTTTACGGCGGAAGTGCTCGAGGTTGCTCATATTGAAGATAATTACCGTGTGCGTATCGGGGTAGAAAAGACCTGGATGCGTTATATTTTTTCCAAAGGTTATATCGCTATTAATGGTGCCAGTTTAACCATTGCCGATGTGGATAAAGCCCACAATTGGTTTGATGTATGGTTAATTCCTGAAACTCGCCGTATGACGACTTTTGAACACAAACACACTGGTTCGAAGTTAAATATTGAAATTGAACGCAGTACACAAGTTTTGGTGGATACGGTGCGTGAGAGTTTAGAAGAAAATTTAGGTCATTTATTGCCGTTATTAGAATCTCTATTACAAGAAAAGAATATCGATTTGACCAATTATATTACCCAACCTAAAAATAAATAATCATTCTTTCAATGTATTAATGCTTAATTATTGTTTTGCATTTTTATCATTCTGTTGGCGGCAAGGATGCTGCTATCCACTTTATGGATGAATCGGGCTTATCTATTTATTATTTAAATTTAAAAATAGAAGTCAGTTCATAAAAAGCACACATTAAGTCATTACTTTATTGGAAACGATAAAGGAACAGCGTATTCTTTCTAGATCGCTAATTCTGCATATATTGTTCGGGTAAACGAGCTTTTATCCAGTCAGTTCTAGGTTGTTTATTATGATGTTAAAGAATGATAAGCCTTTCCGTTACCAAACGGTTTGTCTTAGTGTGCTGTTTTCTTTATTAGTCACGGTGAGCTTTGCTTACCATGAATACGATACTCTCAAGGAGCGTATCAATTCAGACATTTTGCCTTCTGTTGTGACCGATCTTAATACCATTGCTAATCACACGCAGAATCAATTTGAATTTTTACAATTTACCGCATTGAAAAATGATGCCATGTCTACCGGCTTTCATCCCATTATTACGGAAGCCCAGCCACAATTGATTCATCACTGTTTATCAAAAATAGAAAGCAGGCCAGGCACTCAGCTTTTTTCTAATCGAGCACCAGAACCGTTAGATAATTCGGATCTTCGCAATGGTATTCTATTAGGGAAAGGTAATGTTAATGAATACTCTATAGAAGGCTTAAACATACTGTGCACTGTTGTTACTACTGCGAGTACTAATTCAGAAGTGATTAGGTTAGTACGCAGCCACCCTATGTTAAGTTCTCAATTTTACTTTTTACCTAAAAATGAAGATTATATATTTCTGTTTAATCAGTCATTCTCTGATTCAGATTTAGATGAGTATTCAACGCCTAAAATAAAAGAGCAATCTAAAGAGAACTCTGACTATACATTATGGGTTTCCCATCCTTATATTGATGAAAAAACAAATAAAAAAGTGATTAGCTTTGTTGAAAATATTAAAGACTATCATGGGGAGGTGATCGGGTTTTTAGTTCGAGATTTATATGCAGATAATTTAAAATCATTAATCGCTCAATCTTTAAATAAAAGAGATACCAATATTACCTTGATGGATTACGCAGCAGTAACTGTCACGAATAATGATAATGTTATCTTCTCCAGCTTCCCACCTTCGATAGAGCATACAGATACAGATTTGCTTACCTTTAAAGACAGCGATAAAGACTATATACCATCTGATTTTGGTGAGATGCACATTGGCGTAAAAATTCCATTTATTTTCATGGTAAGAATGATATTTAATGAACAAAGTTACTTATTCTTCTTACCATTTTTTATGTTTTTGTTTAGCTATACCATATTGCAGCAGATGCTACATGGCATCCGAGAAAGTGATAAGCAATACTATGACTCATTAACAAAAGTATTTAATCGTCAGGGTCTACATCATAAAGTGTATAAAAAAGTGGATAAAGCTATCGGCAATCATAAAAAAGTTCACCTCTTTTCTATTGATGCAAATAAATTTAAACATATTAATGATAAGTATGGCCATGATATGGGCGATAAAGCTATTCAATTAATTGCTTCGACGGCTCAACATATATGTAAGCCTAATGATGATATTATTCGACTAGGTGGTGATGAATTTTTAATTGTTTTATATATTGATTCATCAAACCCATTTGACCCACAACAATTTATAACCCGCTTTAATCAAAAGTTAGCTTATGATTGTAAAGCTAAATCGGTACCTAGTTTTACCATCAGTGCTGGTTATGTGATTTATAGCGTTAAAGAGCATCAAACCTTCTCACAAGCTATCAGAGAAGCCGATGAGATTTTGTTGAATAAAAAGTCAGTCGATAAAATTGAATCTATATGTGAAGAGTTTGATAGTTTTGATATTAATTTATCGAGCCATGAACAAGAGATAAAGTTGGATATGTTGAGGAAGTTTAACTTTGTTGAAGCCGAGAGCCTGCTACAAATGGAGTTAAATCCTAAAATATTATCGGCTTATCGTGGAAAGTTAAGTTACTTGATCAGTAATTATTTTCAAATGATTTATGAATGTTGCCGTGAGAATGATGATTTGCACCATTATCGTATGAAAATCATTGATAGCCACTATAAAACGGGCATTCCGATGTCGATCTTTTACTTCTTGTTTGTGAAGTATAGTAATTTTTTATTGCGAGATAGCGAAATAAGTCATGAGGAGTTTGTGATTAACAATCGCCTTCTTGCTTATGAATTGCACTTTATTTCTAGTTTAAAAACTCGGTAAAGTGAATGTGCTGGCTATAAAAAAGCCCCTCAGTAAGGGGCAAGAGTTCCATCGCTTTTTATAGTTATTTGGTAAGAGCTAGGTTAATACAACCTAGCTCTTTCATTCCTATGATCCTTAAGGCTTAACCAAAATCACCATTAACGTAGCCTTGAGTACGGTCATCTTTAGGGTTGCTAAAGATGATTTGAGTGTCGTCATGTTCGACTAATTCACCCATCAAGAAAAACGCAGTACGGTCTGAAATACGACGAGCTTGCTGCATGGAGTGCGTAACGATGACAATGGTAAATTCTTTCTTCAATGATTCCATTAACTCTTCAATTTTATGAGTCGCAATAGGATCCAGTGCTGACGTTGGCTCATCCATTAAAATCACATCAGGTTGCATGGCAATAGTACGTGCAATACATAAACGTTGCTGTTGACCGCCAGAGAGGCCAAATGCGTGTGATTTTAAGCGATCTTTCACTTCATCCCATAAGGCTGCACCACGCAGTGATTTCTCAACGACTGAATCAATGTGTTTTTTGTCTTTGATGCCTTGAGCGCGTAGACCGTAGGCCACATTTTCATAAATGCTCATAGGGAATGGATTTGGCTTTTGGAAAACCATACCCACTTTAATGCGCAGATCAGAAACATCAATATTGCCGTAGATGTCATGGTCATCCATGGTGATCTTACCGGTAATTTTTACCCCAGCGATCAAGTCATTCATGCGGTTTAGGCAACGAAGTAGTGTGGATTTACCGCAACCAGAAGGACCAATTAGCGCTGTAACTTTCTTTTGTGGAATTGGCAGATTAATGTTTTTCAGCGCTTGGTTTTCACCGTAGAAAAGGTCTAGGTTTTCGATATTGAATTTATTCATTATGTTATCTCTTTTATCAAAGTAGCCGCGGACAGTGTGAGCTCGCCGCTACTTATTATTCTATGAGGCCAGTTGAGTCTTTAGCCGTATAAATTTTTATTGGGTTTTATAATTAGTAGTTGGCTTTATTGAAGCGACTACCTAAAAACTTGGTCAACATGTTAATGACCAGAACGAGCACGATAAGCACAGTAGCGGTTCCGTAAGCTTGGTTCCATTCTTCAACACTGAAGAGTTCTGTGGTCAATTTGTATAAATGTACGGTCAAGGTACGGCCTGAATCTAATAATGACTCAGGAATACGAGCGACCATGCCCGCGGTTAAGAAAACAGGAGCAGATTCCCCAATAACACGGCCGATACTTAAGATGACCGAGGTTAAAATTCCTGGCATCGCACTAGGTAAGATTAATCGCCAGATAGTGTAAATCTTAGATGCACCTAAGCCGTATGAGCCTTCACGGTAAGTTTGCGATACGGCCATTAAGGACTCTTCTGTTGTACGAATTATTACTGGCAGAATTAAGATACTTAATGTGAGCGCCCCCGATAAAATCGAGAATCCAAACCCTAGTACCGCAACAAAGAAAGTCATACCAAACAGACCAAAGATGATCGATGGAATACCCGCTAATGATTCCGTACAAAAGCGGATCACTTTTACTAATTGACTGCCTGGTTTCGCGTACTCAGTTAAGTAAATTGCGGTCATGATACCCAGTGGTGCTGCAACCGCAATCGATGCAATCACCATGTAGATGGTGGCAATGATCATTGGGAAAATCCCGTGTTGATCGCCAGTGCGAGTATAGTCGTCGCTAATGAAGTTCCAATCTACATGTTGCAAGCCATTCGATAGGATGTACCAGATGATCCAAAATAGGAAGCCAACGGTTAATCCTGCCGAGATCCAAATCAAAACATTAAGGATTTTATCTTTGTTTTGGCGTTGTTTTTTTAGTTTTGCTAAATCCATAGTTTTTTCTACGTTCATGTGACTTACCTTGCTTTCTGACGGTTAAGGTACAGAAGAGCGCCATTTAAAATCATGATAAAGGCTAATAGCACGACGCCGGTGGCATAAAGTGCGTTTGCATGAATGCCACTTGCATAAGACATTTCAATCGCAATGTTGGCTGTTAACGTACGGGCTGAATCTAAAATACCTTGTGGCATAGCCGGTGCGTTACCCATGACCATGATGATGGCCATCGTTTCACCTAATGCACGAGCGATACCTAAGATAACGCCTGTCATAATTCCTGAACGAGCAGCAGGAACGAGAATTTTAAAAATGGTATACGTTTTTGAAGCGCCTAGTGCCAATGACCCTTCTTTATAAGCATGGGGTACCGCACGAATGGACGTTTCTGATACCGTAATAACGGTCGGTAAAATCATCACGCCAAGAACAATAATCCCAGCCAAAATAGTGTTACCTGCAGGGACATTAAAGATCTCTTGAATAAGAGGCACAATAATGACTAACCCGAAGAAACCGTAAACAACCGAAGGAATGCCAGCCAACAGCTCCACCGCAGGGCGGATAATGTTAGCAATACGTTTAGGGGCAATCTCTGCAATGAAAATTGCGGTAAGTAACCCTACTGGCACACCAATAACAACGGCTCCTAGTGTAGAAACAACAGAAGCAATGATCATGGTGTAAACGCCATACAGCGCTGGTGGTAGCCAGTTATCACCCAAAACAATGCCGGAAATGCCCACTGCTTGGAAGGCAGGGATACTTTCTGCAATGATGAAATAGGCAATCAAGGCAAGAGAAACAATACCAATAACGGCGCTACTTAAAAATAAGGCATGGAAGATTTTCTCTTTCCAATCAATACCTTTCTTTTGACGTAAGTTACCGTTAGGTTGAGAAGCTTGTACTTCTGAACTGGCGACAGTATTCATAGGCGTGTCACTATTTATATTTTTGTCACTATAAGTGGCGATGGTCATATTCAAAACTCACATTCCGATGGTTAAGATCAACCGTTCGAGATGGAAAAGAAGCTCAGCTCTTACAAGCTGAGCAATTTATTAAAAAACTTACTTAGTGGATATCGATGTAACCGTTAGCAATTACTAATTTTTGTGCATCTTTTGTTAGCATCCAATCTAGGAATTTTTGCGCTGTTGGTGTTGGGCGACCTTCGTGATAAAGAACCAAGAATGGGCGAGCCACTTTGTAAGTTCCATTTTTCACGTTAGCAATACTCGCTTCTACACCATCAACTGAAAGAGGGTGCACACTTTCATCGACCGTTCCTAAAGAAATGTAGCCAATTGCGTATGGGTTACTTGCTACCATGGTTTTTAGGCCACCGTTACCATTGGCAACTTGAGCACGTTGCGAAATCGCAGACACTTCAATGCCATTGATTTTCATTTTTAAATCCATGATGTCTTCAAATGCACCACGTGTACCAGAAGCGGTATCGCGAGTGATGGCAACGATAGGTTTATCTTCACCACCCACTTGCTTCCAGTTATTAATCTCACCTTTATAAATTTGAGTCACTTGTTCCGCGGTTAACCCTTTGATGTGGTTATTTGGGTTGACGACAACGGCAATCCCGTCACGGGCAACCACTTCTTCTTTAAGGGTTGCTTCTTTTTCTTCCGCTTTCAGTGCTCGTGACGACATACCTAAATCTGCAGAGTTGTTTTTTGCAGCTTTAATGCCGGCAGAAGAACCAGGACCTTGAACTTCGATGAAAACATCTGGGTTCGATTTCATGTAGGTTTCAGCAAAGACTTCCATTAACGGAGTAACACTACTTGAACCTACCGCAGAGATAGTTTCTTTTGCTGATACTGGGTTTACTGTTAGTGCGCCTAAAATAGCCAGAGCACTGATCACTGTCTTTTTCATACCTTTTTTCCTTTATGGCTTCATGCCGTTAAGTCATTGAGTTGACGAAAGCCACTTTAGGGTTGAATTATGACAGTTGTGTTACAGTAATTTGAAACATAGATGACACAGGCGGATCAAAACGATCGCCTGTGCAAAGATAGGAGATTGGAAAGGACTATTTAATGTAGGAGAAATTACATTAACCGAATTCACCACCGATGTACTCAGCCGTCATCGTTTCTTTTGGTTGATTGAAGATTTGTTGTGTTTCTCCAAATTCAATGAGTTTTCCTAAGTGCATGAAAGCCGTAAAATCTGAAATACGCTTCGCTTGTTGCATGTTGTGCGTGACGATAACGATAGTGAATGACTTACGTAGTTTAGTAATAAGTTTTTCAATACCTTGTGTTGCGATGGGGTCTAAAGCCGAGGTGGGTTCATCCATCAAGATGACTTCTGGTTTTAAAGCAATCGTACGTGCAATACATAAACGCTGCTGTTGGCCGCCAGATAAGCCCATGGCGTCTGCATGCAATTTATCTTTTACTTCTTTCCATAAGCGGGCTTGTTCTAGTGCATCTTGTACACGTTGGTCCATCTCCGCTTTAGGCACTTTCTCATTTAAACGAATACCAAAAGCAATATTCTCATAAATGCTCATTGGGAATGGTGTCGGTTTTTGGAAAATCATTCCTACTTTGTTGCGTAATCCGTAGATATCTACCGAGTTAGATAGGATGTTTTCATTATCAAGTTTGATCGTACCTTCAGCATATTGCTCGTCGTATAAGTTATAAATACGGTTCATGGTGCGTAATAAGGTAGATTTACCACAGCCAGACGCACCAATAATTGCGGTGACATGGTTGTGATAGACCGGTAAGGTAATGTCAAATAATGCTTGCTTTCCTTTTCCATAAAAGAAATTTAAGCCTTGGATATCCATACATGTTTCGCGAGAGGTAACCACTTTCTTTTGGACCATATCTGTTTTCATAATAACCACGTTGTTGCTCATCATTGGAGAGACAGTTGCGTTCATAAAGGGTGTCCTATTTGCTTAATACTTTTGTCTTTTTCGCTAACAATGCTGGTAGCATGCGAGAAGTAATGTTTAGACATAAAATTGCCACAGTAATAATGAGAGCGCCCGTCCAGGCTAAATCATTCCAACTGTCATAAGGGCTCATCGCTAAGCGGTAAATAGTCACCGGTAAGTTTGCCATAGGGGCATTCATATCAAAGGACATGAATGTATTATTCAATGAGGTGAATAGCAGGGGAGCTGTTTCACCTGAAATACGTGCAAATGACAATAAAATTCCAGTTAAAATACCTGCGCCAACGCTACGATAACTCAAGGATAATGTGACTCGCCATTTTGGTAATCCTAGGCCTGAACCTGCTTCACGAATGCTTTTAGGTACCAGTTTTAACATTTCTTCTGTTGTTGAAATGATCATAGGTAGTGCAATAATCGCAAGTGCAATTGAACCGGCCCAGCCAGAGAATCCACCTAAAGGTTTCACGCAGATTTCATAGATAAATAGGCCAATTAAGATGGATGGCGAGCTCATGAGCATGCCGTTCAAAAATCGAATGGTGTCAGCTAGTTTTGAATCTTTTCCATATTCAGAAAGCCAGGTTCCGGCAAGTAATCCGATTGGCACAGCAATGGCTATCCCAACAAGGCTGATCATTAAGCTGCCGACAATGGCATTTGCAAGGCCACCTTCACCGCCAGGGCTCGGCATTGATTCGGTAAAAGTGCGCCAATGCAAGCCATGCAGACCTTTGGTTAATAGGCTAAATAAGATCACAGCAAGAATGACTAAGCCAAGTCCAGTTGCGGTATAACAGATCGCTCTAAACGATTTACTTTTTATGGTGCGCCATTGAGAACGAGTCATTATTTGGCTCCTTTTCTAAGCTGAACACGGGCATAACCCATAACAATAAAAGTGATGAGGAATAGCACTAAGCCTAGTTCTAACAATGAGGCTAAATGCATTGGGTTGGTGGCTTCATTAAATTGCTCGGCAATGGTTGCTGAAATCGACGTTGCTGGCATAAATAAAGAAGTATTAATATCTTGTGAGCCACCTACAACAAAGGTGATGGCCATGGTTTCACCGAGTGCACGACCCAGGGCTAAGATGAAGGCACCTAAAATTGAGCTTTTAATCGATGGTAATAATACTTTGAGAATGACTTCGTATGAGTGTGCTCCGATGCCATAAGATGATTCGCGTAGTACATTTGGTACTGTGCCTAAGGCATCTTTTATCAATGACGTTAAGATAGGTAAAATCATGATGGCTAAAATAATACCGGAGGTCAGTAAGCCTAAGCCAATTGGCGGTCCATCAAAGAGCGCTCCAATGACAGGGATGGGAGCAATATGGTCAAGTAACCACATTTGAACGTTTTCTGAAAACCACGGCGCAAAGACAAACAAACCCCACATACCATAAATAATGCTTGGAACGGCCGCTAATAGCTCGATAGCAAGACTGATCGGTTTTGATAACCACTTGGGCATTAACTCAGACAGAGAAATTGCTATGGCAATACCAATTGGAGTAGCAAGCAATACGGCGATAACCGCAGAAACGATTGTCCCATAAAGTGCGTTCGCAGCACCAAAGAGAGATTGAACAGGGTCCCAATCAGTACTGGTTATGAATCCTAAACCAAACTTGGAGATAGCCGGCAAAGCACCGCCAACTAATGAGGCGAACAAGGCTATCATGATCAATGTAATCAAAAGGGCGCTAGTGAAGCTGGCTTTTTGAAATAAACGATCTGCACTTTGATGAGAAAGTCTATTTGAAGAGGGCTTAATAACCGATGATGAAACGCTCAAGGTGCTATCCTGTGTAATGTTGAATCATATTTCTCTTTGCATTAGTACAACGGGGTAATGCAAAAAGTATCACGCAAAGCAAGGTGCTCGATGACGAGCACCTTAATGAGTGGAGAAAGATATTATTGGTTGTAAACACTTGAGCCATCAGCGGCTTTAATGTCTTTAGACCACATAGTTTCTACCATCTTCACAACATTGCTCGGCATTGGTACATAACCTAGCTTAGTTGCGATATCACCGTGTTCGTAACCCCATTTGAAGAATTTCAATACTTCTTTTGCAGTTTCTGGTGAGGCTTGCTCTTTATGCATTAAGATAAAGGTCGCAGCAGTCATTGGCCAAGATTGTGCACCTGGTTGGTCGTTAAGCATTAATTTAAATCCTGGCGCATTGGCCCAATCAGCATTTGCTGCAGCGGCTTGGAATGCAGCTAGTTCAGGTTTAACAAAGTGACCATCTTTATTTTTCATTTGTGTATAGACTAAGCTGTTTTGCTCAGCGTAAGCGAATTCAACATAACCGATAGCGCCAGGAGTGCGTTTGACTAAGTTAGCCACGCCAGCATTCCCTTTACCACCTAGGTTAGTCGCTGCTTTAGGCCATGCGACTTCTTTGCCCATACCAACTTGATCTGCCCATGTTTTGCTAGCACGTTGCAGGTAGTCAGTGTAGTTATAAGTAGTACCAGAACCGTCAGAGCGGTGTACAGCAACAATCATTTGGTGAGGAAGTGTTAACTCTGAGTTTAATGCTTTTAGTTCAGCGTCATCCCAGTATTTTACTTTACCTAAGTAGATGTCCGCTAAAGCTTCACCAGACAGCTTCAACTCACCTGCGCTAATACCTTTAACATTAATCACAGGAACGATAGAACCCATAACTGCTGGGAACTGAACTAAACCATTTTTATCCAAATCTTCTTTACTAAGTGGCGCATCCGATGCACCGAAATCCACTGTTTTAGCTTCAATTTGTTTGATGCCGCCACCAGAACCAATCGCTTGATAGTTCAGTTGTACACCAGTTTCTTTGTTATAGACTTTTGCCCAATCAGCATATACTGGATACGGGAAGGTCGCGCCTGCACCGTTAATGGTTGTTGCCGCCATCGTAGACGCAGATGCCATGGCCAGTGAAGCTAAAAGAAGAGTGTATTTCTTCATTTTTCCATCCTAAAATTGTAATAAAGTGTATTTGCAGGACATAAATTAATCGTTTTAGATGTCAGTTATGTGACAATGACCTTTCATTTGTGAAAAGATTGATTTCATCTGGTTTTTATTTGTTAAGTATTTGTTTTTGATGTGTTTTAAAGTTCAGTGTTTTGCTTTTATCTTGAACAATCATGAATGGTATTGAGGGCATAGTAGAGTTTATGACAGTTTGACATTATTTATTTGTAACAATTTATACCTTGTTCTCAGGTTAACGTCGCAGCACATCGTAATCGTGAAAAGTTTAGTTCAAGGGGCTGATAAGTGAACGGAAGTGATGTGTCGTTGATAAAAAACAGGGTAGGAGAAGGACCATTACCCTGTTTGGTTTCTGTGTGTTGGGGACTGACAAGCTATTTGAGAGTTAGATCAATGATGTGACAATAAGCGGGTGAAAGATAGCCTACCAATAATTTTCAAAGCTAAATTGGCCCGCTTCACGGCGTAGGTGTTTTTTATAGCCCAATTGTTGCAAGACATCCCGAGTATCGCGGATCATATTTGGGTTGCCACATAAATATAAAAAGCTATGTTGTTGGCTTAATGGCAAGTGAGCGGCTTTTTCTAAGGTTCCTGCTTGAATATGCTGTGGGATCCGGCCATTTAGCGCGCCAGAGACAACTTCGCGCGAGACAATAGGCACGTAGCGTAATTTTCCTTGATAAGCCTTCATTAAGGCTATGATGGCGTCTTTGTAGACCAATTCTTCTTGAGTTCGCACCGCATGAACCAGCACTAAATGCTCAAAGCGTTGGCAGGCTTCTATATCTTCTAACAACGCCAAAAAGGGGCCAATGCCCGTTCCGGTTGATAACATCCATAAATCTTGCGTTGCTTGTGGCACTTCATTAATGGTCATAAAGCCTGCCGGTAGCGTACCCACAATGACTTCATCTCCAACGTGTTTATGTCCGAGTAAAGGGGTGAGTTTGCCATCAGGAATTTCAATGACCAAAAATTCTAATTCTAGATTATCACCATTAAGACAAGGTTTATTGACCATAGAATAGGCACGTCGAACCCATTCATTTTGCTCATTTAAGGCTCCTAACTTACTGAATTGACCTGCAACATAAGCTGGAGTGGGAAAGGCTGAACTAGGAGCTTGGACTCGTAATGAAAACAGATGTTCGGCCCAATCTATTCGTTTAATGATCGTACCTGCGACAAATCCGAGTGGTATTTCTTGCATAGAGGTCTCCCTATCTGGTGTGGAACAGGATGGGTGAGATTGGCATAAAATCCATCACCTTAGAATACACTTTCAGTATAGATTGGCAATGAAATGCTCTGCCACTGTTGCGCTAAGTTTCAGTTCCTCTTCAGTCAATCTTCAGTTTCCGTTTATAAAATCACGCCATTATTGTCCATGAAATAGATTGTCCGTGGAATAGATCGCCGGCGGGATAGGTTTTATAAAAGGGTTGAGTAATGAGGAATAAATTATGTGGTCATCAGTGAGTCGTTATTGGAACGGAGATTTGCTTTATCGTCCGAGTGCGAAAGTAACGACCATTATCATGCTGTTGGCATTTTATTATGGGTTTATTTTAAACTTCCCCATCATTCATCAAATTTTCATCTTAAGCCAGAATGTCCCTGATGTGTGGTTTCCATATACTGGTCCATTGGTATTGTTTTTTGCATTTTGTGTGATTTTTTCTTTATTGGCGTGGCCTTATTTGCTAAAGCCCTTTTTTATCCTCTTGACCTTAACCTCGGCGATAGCGTTGTATGGTGAACAAGAGTTTCATATTTTATTTGATCGTTCGATGATTGAAAATGTGATGGAAACCAATGCCTCTGAAATTGCTTTTTATATCAATGTTCGCTCGGTATTGTTTTTGCTTGGCTTTGGGGTTATTCCATCACTCTTCTTATTATGGGTGAAAGTGGAATATCGTGCTTCTTGGTGTCGAGAAGTTGTCGCTAGAATCATTCTGATGTTAGTGGCGCTCTTAGGGATCACGTTGATTACCATCACGACCTATAAAGATTACGCATCGGTAGGGCGTAACAACAAATATCTGAATAAAATGATCATACCGGCGCATGTGTATGACAGCTATCAATACATCAAACGTAATTATTTGACGCAGCCTTTGCCTTATCAATCATTGGGATACGATGCTAAGTTAGCTGCGACACGCAATGGTAAACCGACGCTGGTGGTGATGGTGTTAGGTGAAACGGCTCGCGCTATGAATTTTTCTGATAATGGCTATAAGCATGATACTCAACCTTATACCAAAGGAATGGGAGTGATCTCGTTTCACAATGTCGCTTCTTGTGGCACTTATACTGCGTTATCGGTGCCTTGTATGTTCTCAAATATGCAGCGCACCAATTACAGTAAAGCGAAAGCCAATTCACGAGACAATGCGGTTGATATTATTGCGAAAGCAGGCGTTGAAACCTTATGGATTGATAATGATGGTGGCGATAAAGGGGTAGCTCACGCGACTAAGTTGATTGCCATTGATCCCAAAAGCGATTCGCATTTATGTAATGGCAATACTTGTTTTGATGAAGTGATGCTAAAGCCTGCGCAGCAGTTTATCGAACAAGATAAAAACAATAAGCTAGTGGTGCTACACTCGATGGGTAGCCATGGTCCAACTTACTTTCAACGCTTTCCGGCTGAACGAGCAAAATTCGCACCTTGGTGTAATCGCAAAGATATCGAACAATGTACGGATCAGGAAATTACCAATGTATATGACAACACACTGGTATATACTGACTACTTTTTGGCAAAAGTGATCAAGCAGTTACAGCATTATTCTCAAGATTATAATGTGGCAATGATGTATGTTTCTGATCACGGTGAGTCATTGGGTGAAAATGGTTTATATTTACATGGAACCCCATACGCGATTGCGCCAAAGGAGCAAACCACCGTTCCTTGGTTACTATGGATGCCAACAGCCTATGCGCAACAAAAACACTTTAATGTGTCTTGTTTACAGCAACAAGCGCAGCAACCTGGCCATTCACAAGATAACTTTTATCATAGTTTGATTGGCTTGTTTGGCGTCACTACCCAAGATAAAAATCCTGAATTAGATATTTTTGCTAAGTGTAAAATTTAAATAGAGTTATAGATAAAAATGAATGAGAAAGTCGTAGTTAAACGTACCGGCCTAATGCGAATAATTTTCACCTTAAAGCATAGTTTTAATGGGTTAAAATGGATGGTTAAACATGAAGCAGCGTTCCAGCAAGAACTCATGCTATTCATTCCACTAACGGTCTTGGCGTTTTATCTGGATATTTCACCAATGCACACCATGGCGCTCATTTTGTCTATGATGTTTGTTTTGTTTGCTGAGATGGTGAATACCGCCATTGAAGCAGTTGTGGATCGAGTGGGTTTGGAATACCACACCTTATCCGGGGTGGCGAAAAATATTGGTTCAACTTTAGTGACACTTAGCATGATCATGGCAGCCATGGTTTGGGGTGTGATTGTGTATCCACTATTTTAACTCTGGTGCTTATTAAGATACGTTAGCTTCGATCAACACCATCTTAGAGAGATTAAGGAAAATAGTCGCAGATGAAATTATTGATCATTGAAGATTCCGAAGCACTACGTCGGAGCCTAGTGGTAGGTTTAAATAATCTTGGGTTTACTCTTGATGAAGCAGGGGATGGCTCGGTTGGCTTGAGTATGGCGTTGAGTCATCATTATGATTTGATTATCTTGGATTTAATGTTACCTAATGTCGATGGCATGAGCATTTTGCGCACACTGCGTCAGCAAGGGATTCAAAGCCGGGTATTGATTTTGTCGGCGAAAACCTTACCACAAGATAAAATTGATGGTCTGATGCAGGGGGCGGATGACTATCTTACCAAGCCCTTTTCATTTGAAGAATTACATGCACGTATTTTAGCGATTATGCGTCGTGGCGCCTTGCATCAACAAGGTAACCGACAAACCATTGGCGGTTTTTGTCTTGATTTGGAGACCATGAGTTTTCGCTATCAAGAACAAGAGATTGAACTGACGCGTAATGAATTTAAAATCATCGAGTGTCTTTTCTCGGCCAAAGGGCGAGTGGTAAATGTTGAAATGATCAGCGAGGCCGTGGTTGGAACCTTCGATTATTTATCTAAAAATACCATTGAGTCACATTTATCCTCTGTGCGTAAAAAAGCCAAGGCCGTCGGTGGAGTATTACCAGTCAAAAATAAGCGGGGTTTTGGTTATTTTGTTGAAGAGGTGAAGTAATGGCGCTCAAAGCACGAACCACTTCGATTAAACGCAATTTAGTCAATTCTATTTCGGTGGTTTTCGCCATCATTATTTTCGCCATTTATTTATTTATCGATCTCAGTTTGGATAGCTGGGTGGATAATCAATTTGATAAATCTCTGCTAAATAAAGCCAACTATATGAAATCTTTAGTTAAGGTTTCAAATGATCGCTTGAGTTTTGATGATGCGATGTTGTCTGAAATACAAGATAACGACGATCGTCACTATTATCAATTATGGTTTAAAGATCATAGTTTTAAACGTTCCGCCTCGTTATCTCCTTACCCTGATACCAATCTATTAAACGTCTCATTACCGTTAAATACGTATCAATTTGTGGATGTGATTTTACCAAATGGGGAAGAAGGCCGAGCTTTTCTTTCCTATTTTTTACCAGAATCTGAGCAACTGTCGAGCACGCATGAGCATCCCGCATATCTGGCTTTATATCAGTCAACTCATTCGTTAGAGCGGATGTTGGTCTTATTAGATATGTTGTTAGTAGTGACCTTTTTTCTTTCAATTTTAGTCATGCGTTATATCGCGATACGTATTGTCGATAAGGGGTTGCAACCATTATTGGTGATGAATGACAGTATCAAACATATCGATATTGCTCAAAATACCACGGCTGAAATTCCTGAGCCGGAGCAGAAGGTTGAAGAAATCGAACCAATACGTAAAGAGCTCAACGCCTTTATTAAAGCCAATCAGTTATTTTTGCAAAATGAACAACGGCTTACTGGAGATATTGCACACGAACTGAAAACGCCGATTGCCGAAATCATGAGTTTGAGTGAGGTGTATATCCGTTACCCAAACGATGAGCGAATTGGTCAAACCTATAAGCAAGATATGCTGAAAATTGCGCAAAGAATGAAGACGATTGTCGATAATTTGTTGCTGTTGCAGCGAACGTCTTCATCGATGCTGGTCATTGAGCACAACGTCATCGATTTGCCGCAATTGGTTGAGGAGGTTATTGACGATCTCTCCTTTAAATTTGCAAAAGCGCAGGCTCGAATTCTAATTGAAATGGATGTTACTCAGGTTATTGGCGATGCTTTCTCCTTACAAACGATACTGACTAATTTACTGGATAATGCGCTTTTTTATAGCCCGAGTGATTCTATGGTACGGGTGTCTGTTGAGCTGCAATCAACCGGTTTAGTTGTTGCGGTTGCCAATCAGGTAGCGGTTGCGTTAACCGACAAGGATATGACGCATTTATTGGAGCCACTGTATCAAGCCGATCAATCTCGAACATCCAATGACCGTTATGGCTTAGGCTTATCGATTGTTAATAATCTTTGTCGTTTGAATCATTATCAACTAGACGTGAATTATGAGGTTGAAAGCCGACAGATTTGCTTTTCAATTCAGCCTTTGAAGGTGCTAGAAACGGCTTAGAAATTGGGTTGATGGTTAAGCTAAGTGATGAGATAAGATCAAGTGATAGAGATAAGATCAAGTAACAGAGATAAAATAGACTGATTGAGATTAATAGAGGAAAGAAAAAAGCAGAAGTTGTTCAGTTTTTCTTTGTTGGTTATTGATGAATAATCGAAGGGTACTTAAAAAAGGTTAAGTACCCTACCTTTGATTGCGATATCGCAAAAGCCTAGCAAGATTGATGTTGCTAGGCTTTTTTCTTATTAACCTCAACTGCCGATCAGTTCTTTGGACGAATAAACGGCATGTGGCGATTGACGTCTTTATATAATAAATAACGGAATGGGCCTGGGCCGCCTGCGTAGCAAGATTGTGGGCAGAAAGCGCGTAACCACATGAAATCGCCGGCTTCCACTTCAACCCATTGTTGGTTCAAGTGATACACCGCTTTGCCTTCAAGGACATACAAACCGTGCTCCATTACATGAGTTTCATCAAATGGGATCACGCCACCCGGTTGGAACGTCACAATATTGACGTGCATGTCATGACGCATATCGGTGGAATCCACAAAACGAGTGGTTGCCCAAGCATCATCGGTGTCCGGCATTGGGATTGGCTCAATATCATTTTCATTGGTGACAAACGCTTCTGGTACTTCTAAACCTTCAACGTATTGGTAGGCTTTACGTACCCAATGAAACTTCACCGCTTGTTCACCGTTGTTATGCACGGTCCAATGACATTCTGGTGGGAGATAAGCATAACCCCCTTCGGTTAAATGATAAGGCTTACCTTCAATGGTGAGATCCATTTCGCCTGCTACGACAAATAGAACGCCTTGCGCCGCCGGGTCGAGCTCTGGTCGGTCCGAGCCACCTTGGGGTTCAATTTCAACGATATATTGTGAAAACGTTTCAGAAAAACCACTTAATGGGCGGGCAATTACCCACATGCGCATGCCTTGCCAAAAAGGAAGAAAGCTAGTAACGATGTCGCTGTAGACGCCTTTAGGAATAATGGCGTAAGCGTCAGTGAGTACTGCACGATCTGACAATAATTGCGTCTGCGGAGGAAGGCCGCCTTGTGGCGAATAATAAGTGTGTTTATGCGTCATTCTTGTGATCCTTCATACAAGAGTTGGAGTAGGAATACATCAGTGTCTTGTCCATTTGATGACTATGATTATGCACCTCACAATTAGAATTGAAAAATTAAATAATTTAATTACTACTAGTGGAAAAGCCACTAATATCAGAAGTCTTCATCCATAGAGCATCAAGGACGATCGCAGCATGAATAGCACCTTAGATCCGGTATTGTTACGTTCTTTAGTCGCGGTGATAGATTCGGGCAGTTTTACCCGCGCGGCTGAAAGTACCCACCTGACTCAATCTACTATTAGTCAACAAATTCGCAAATTAGAAGGGCAGCTTGGCTGCGACTTATTGGTGCGTAAAAAGCGTTATGCGACACCGACATTAGAAGGTGAGCGGATTGTGGCGTATGCACGGCGAATTTTGGCGATGATGGAAGATGCGATTGCTGAAACCGTCAGTAGTGCGGAACAAAGACCGATAAAACTCGGAGTGCCAGAAGATTTTGCTACTCAAGAATTGATGCCGACATTATCGCGCTTTGCCCAAGCTTTTCCGGAAGTTCGCTTAGAAGTGAAAAGTGGAATGTGCAGCGAGATCTGGCAGCAATTTAATCAAGGTGAGTTGGAATTAGCGCTAGTCAAACATCGCCCAGAGCAAGCCATGGGGATCGCAAGTTGGTCTGAACCATTAAGTTGGATTGATGGTAAGTCGGTGGATAATTTATCTAAACAAACAATCCCTTTAGTGGGCTTGCCGAGTACGGGCTTATACCGCAGTGAAATGGCACATACTTTTGATTCGCTAGGGAAGCATTGGCGAATGTCCTACATTACTTCCAGTTTAATGGGGGTGGGGTGCGCTGTTGAAGCGGGCTTGGGGATCTCTTTATTACCTTCTCGATTAGTCACGCCTTTACATCAAGTCTTAACCGAACAAGACGGCCTACCGGCGATTGCTCCACTAGAGCTGATTTTGCATGCCCAGCCACAGCTTAGCCAGCAAGGTAAGTTATTAGCTGAAGAGTTAATTGCCACTTGTGACCAAATTTATGCCATGTAACGGAGATATCACCTTTCCCTGATTTAGTGCAAGGTTGCAGCGCTCTCAGTCTCTATTCGAGTGAGATCACTATTTTAGTGAGAAGGTTAACTTTTGCGCACTATGATTGAGCAAGCTCAGGCTCGCAGAGTGCACCAAGATAGTTAATCTATTTTAAATCAATTGCTTATTTATTTGGCACGCTCTTTGCTCATTGAGTTTATTGACCTAATCAATGAGATATTTATCAAGGAGCGATATGTATGCAAAGCAATAGAAAAACCCTCAAAACTCGTTTGAAATGGCTTGCCACTAGTGCGGCCATTTCTGCCTGTGCTTTTAGTGTTCAGGCGGCCGATACCATTAAAGTGGGTGTTTTACACTCGCTCTCTGGCACCATGGCAATCAGCGAAACCACGTTAAAAGACACCGTTTTAATGTTGATTGAAGAACAAAATAAGAAAGGCGGTGTATTAGGTAAACAGCTTGAGCCTGTAGTGGTTGATCCTGCGTCTAACTGGCCGATGTATGCGGAAAAAGCGCGTGAGTTGATTGAAAAAGATAAAGTGGCGGTGACATTTGGCGGTTGGACATCGGCATCGCGCAAAGCCATGTTGCCTGTGTTTGAGCAAGACAATAGCATCTTGTTTTACCCCGTCCAATATGAAGGCCAAGAGTCTTCGAAAAACATTTTCTACACGGGTGCTGCGCCAAACCAACAAGCGATCCCAGCGGTGGATTATCTTATCAATGAACTTGGCGTGAAACGTTTTGTGCTTGCGGGTACCGATTATGTTTACCCGCGCACTACCAACAAAATTTTAGCGGCATACTTAAAAAGCAAAGGTGTGGCAGAGTCTGACGTAATGGTGAATTACACTCCATTTGGTCATTCTGATTGGCAGTCGATTGTCTCTAACATCAAAAAGTTCGGTTCAGAAGGTAAGAAAACCGCGGTGGTTTCAACCATCAACGGTGATGCTAACGTGCCTTTCTATAAAGAGTTAGCCGCGCAAGGGGTGTCATCGGAAGACATTCCAGTAATTGCATTCTCTGTAGGTGAAGAAGAGCTTTCTGGTATGGACACATCGGCTTTAGTCGGTCATTTAGCGGCGTGGAACTACTTTATGAGTGTGGATTCAGCAGCAAACGAGACGTTTATCGATACATGGCATAAGTACATTAAAGATGACAAGCGCGTGACTAACGACCCTATGGAAGCGACGTATATCGGCTTTAACTTATGGGTAAAAGCGGTTGAAAAAGCTGGCACGACCGATACCGATAAAGTCAGCGAAGCCATCATTGGTTTATCGACGCCAAACCTCACTGGTGGTACCGCCACCATGCTAGCTAACCATCACATTACTAAACCAGTCGTGATTGGTGAGATCCAAGATAATGGTCAATTTGATGTGGTGTGGGAGACGGAAAAAGAAGTAAAAGGCGATGCTTGGTCTGATTTCTTACCGAGCTCGGCTAACCTGATCTCTGATTGGACTAAGCCGGTTATGTGTGGCAGTTACAACACCGAGACGAAGACATGTTTAGGTGAGGTAAAAGAGTAACTTAGTTCAAGTGCTCACCTTATGGATCTCAACGGTCGGTAAGGTGGGCGATTTGAAAGGATTCAGATTCAATTTCTGCCATGGATGAGAGAATGATTATAAAACCAGTAAAAAGCTTTTTATTGATGAGCATGATGATGTGTTTGGTTGGCTGGGCTTCGTTGTCGGTAGCGGCTGATATTCAATCATTATCGGACGTAAAAAGCGCGTTGCTGTCAAAAAAAAGCAGCGATAAGAAAGGTGCGATTGAGTGGTTATCTCAATCTTCTGATACCGAACAAGCCAAAAATATTTTAACGCCTTGGTTGGAAGGCGATCTTTATTATCGAAAATCTGATGAGGCCTTATTTGTTATCTCCTCATTGAAATCAGGTCAAACGGCGACGGCCTTATTTGATGCTCAAAATGTGACCATAGATAACCCCCGTGATTTTTCTAAAGTTCGCACCAACAACTCTCTACGTTCTGAGATTCGTGATGTGATTGCACGAATGGATATCAGTGGGTTGCAAGCCTCCACTCGTTTGCAAGCGGTGAACAGCTTATTAGGGTCACCCCATCCTCAAACCATTGAAAAAATGCGCGTTCAACTTGCTAATGAGAGTGATGCTGATGTCCGTGATGCCATTTTATTGGCCTTAGCGATGAATCAAGTGCAAACCAGCGATGATGCGCAAGCCAAAATGGCCGCTATTGAGGTGATTGGCCAATCGAAACAATCAGAAGTGTACGGGATTTTAAGTCAAATAATTCAGAGTGATGCGCAAGATGAAGTCAAACAAGCGGCTCAATTGGCGTTAAATCATTATCAACAAAAACAACAGTTTTACGGCGGGGTCGAAACCGTCTTCTTTGGGTTGAGTCTAGGCTCGGTATTGGTATTAGCGGGGATTGGCCTTGCGATTACCTTTGGCGTGATGGGCGTGATCAACATGGCGCACGGCGAGCTGATCATGATCGGAGCCTACACCACTTACGTAATGCAACAAATCATGCCGAACAATATAGGGCTGGCTTTGGTGCTGTCGATTCCAGCTGCCTTTGTGGTATCAGGACTGGTGGGCATTGTGATTGAGCGCAGCGTCATCCGCCGCTTGTATGGTCGCCCATTGGAAACCTTATTAGCCACATTTGGTATCAGCCTTATTCTTCAACAAGCGGTACGTAGTATTTTTTCTCCTTTAAACCGCTCAGTCAGTACCCCTGATTGGATGGCGGGTGCACTGAATATCAACCCAATGTTGTCTCTCACATACAATCGCCTCTACATCATTCTTTTCTGCTTTATGGTGTTCTTGGCACTGGTCGCCATCTTGAAGAAAACGCCGCTTGGCCTACAAGTTCGCGCGGTATCGCAAAACCGAGCAATGGCACGAGCGATGGGCGTGCGTTCTGAACGTGTTGATGCCATGACTTTTGGTTTAGGTTCAGGCATTGCTGGAGTGGCAGGGGTGGCGTTATCACAGCTGACCAATGTGGGCCCGAACATGGGGCAAAATTACATCATTGATTCTTTCATGGTGGTGGTGTTTGGCGGTGTGGGCAACTTGTGGGGCACTTTAGTGGCAGGGTTAAGTTTAGGGTTATTCAATAAGATTTTGGAACCTTGGGCGGGCGCAGTACTGGCGAAAATTCTGGTGTTAGTGTTCATCATTCTATTCATTCAAAAGCGTCCCAAGGGGTTATTTCCTCAACGTGGCCGCGCGGCGGAATAAGGAGGCGGTATGACAGTGATGACTTCTCAATCTATTCATGGAACAGCACATAATGCAACGCCGTCTGGTTTTGCGGCACGACGTTCTTTTATGGCGTCGGATAAAGGCGGCAAGATCACTATTATCTTTTTATTGCTGCTGGCGGTAGTCGTTCCGATCCTAAATCTTGTGGTGCCAGAAGGTAACCCATTACATTTAAGTTCATTTACCGTGACGCAAATGGGCAAATATTTATCTTATGCGCTTGTAGCGTTAGCGGTAGATTTGATTTGGGGTTACTTAGGCATTTTAAGCCTAGGTCATGGCGCATTTTTCGCACTGGGCGGTTATGCGATGGGGATGTACCTCACTCGTGAAATCGGCGATAGAGGGGTTTACGGTAACCCATTGCTCCCAGATTTTATGGTCTCGCTCAACTGGCAAGAATTGCCGTGGTTCTGGCATGGGTTTGATAGCTTTGGATATGCAGCCTTGATGATCATGCTGGTACCGGGCGTGTTGGCATTTGTGTTTGGCTTTTTAGCCTTCCGGTCACGAGTTTCTGGTGTGTACCTTTCCATTATGACGCAAGCTTTGACTTACGCTCTGATGTTGGCCTTTTCGCGCAATGAAATGGGGTTTGGTGGCAGCAGCGGTTTAACGGGGTTTAAAGATGTGCTCGGCTTCAGTCTGGAACAAGACACCACCAAAGTCGGCTTGCTCGTTACCACTATAGCGGCCTTGATTGTGGGGTATTTGATTTGTCGCTTGGTGATTTCAAGTCGGCTAGGACGCGTCGCGGTGGCGATCCGTGATGCCGAACCTCGCACTCGTTTTACGGGCTATGATGTGGACAGCATTAAGTTATGGGTCTTTGTATTATCGGCAATGCTGGCTGGGATAGCCGGTGCGTTATATGTCACTCAAGCGGGCAGTACGAGTGCTGCGCAATTTGCGCCAATCAACTCGATTGAAATCGTGGTGTGGGTCGCTTTAGGCGGACGGGCAACTTTATTTGGTGCCATTGTCGGCGCTCTTATTATTAATTATGCCAAAAGCTGGTTTACGGTTGAGTTCCCAGATGTATGGCTGTTTGCGCTTGGTGGTATTTTTGTCTTATCCACCATGTATTTGCCGAAAGGGGTGATGGGGGCGTTATCTGAGAGGTGGGCCAATAAATCGGATCATCAAGCTTCATTGCAAAGTCCAGCTCAAAGCTCTACTCAACGTAATAAGGAGGCCCACTCATGAGTGCATTAGATTCGGTTGTGACACCATTTCGCCGCGTGGGTGAAGGTTTCGAAAAGTTTACCCGCCGCGATGAAGTCTTTGATTTTTTAAAGCCGGTTAATCATCCATTGATCGACACTCGTCATAACATCATGTTGTACATGGAAGGCGTATCGGTGTCATTTGATGGATTCAAAGCCATTAACGATTTGAATTTGTACATAAAAGAAGGGGAGTTGCGATGCATCATAGGTCCAAACGGCGCAGGAAAAACTACCATGATGGACATCATTACTGGCAAGACACGTCCGGATCAGGGACAGGTATGGTTAGGTTCAAAGACCAACTTGTTAACTATGGACGAAGCGGCCATCGCCAACGCGGGGATTGGTCGTAAATTCCAAAAACCGACGGTGTTTGAAAGCCTTACTGTATGGCACAACCTTGAACTGGCTATGACCGGTGCGCGCAGTGCGTGGTCGACTTTTCGTGCCAAATTATCGGGTGAGCAAAGTGATGAAATTGATGGCGTCTTGTCGCTGATTGGCCTTGAATCCTGTCGCAGTTTACTGGCTGGAGCTTTATCACACGGACAAAAGCAGTGGCTTGAAATTGGCATGCTGTTAATGCAAAAGCCCAAGCTATTATTGGTGGATGAACCGGTGGCGGGTATGACGCATCAAGAAATGGATCGCACTGCTGAATTGTTGAAATCGTTAGCAGGTAAACATTCGGTAGTGGTGGTTGAGCATGACATGGAATTTGTGCGCTCGATAGCTGATCAAGTCACGGTGCTGCATCAAGGGCATGTGTTAGCGGAAGGGAATATGGATCAGATCCAATCTCATCCTCAAGTGAAGAAAGTGTATTTGGGAGAGTAAGGATGCTGCAAGTTCAAGCGGTGAATCAATTTTATGGTGAAAGCCACATTCTTTGGGATTTGGATGTGGAAGTCGAAAAGGGCAAATGCACAGTTTTAATGGGGCGTAATGGCGTTGGCAAAACCACTTTGTTGCAATGCATTATGGGGCTTAATCCCATCAAAAGTGGCGATATTGTGTTTAAAGGTCAAAGCATCATTAAAGCGTCAACCGAGCAGCGTCCGCACTTGGGCATTGGTTATGTGCCGCAAGGTCGGCAAATCTTTCCGATGCTAACGGTACAGGAGAACTTGGAAATTGGTTTGCCAATCCGTAAGCGAGGCGATCGACACATTCCCGAATTTATTTTCGAGATTTTTCCAGTATTAAAAGAAATGTTGCACCGACGCGGTGGCGATTTATCCGGTGGTCAACAGCAGCAATTAGCCATTGGCCGAGCGTTGGTTGTCGAACCTGATTTGCTAATTTTGGATGAACCCACAGAAGGAATTCAACCGAATATTGTGCAAGAAATTGGCGATATCATCCGTATGCTCAATGAAAAGCATGGCCTGACCGTTTTATTGGTGGAACAAAAATTGCCGTTTGCGCGTAAAGTCGGTGATAAGTTCTGCCTATTAGACAGAGGTAAAGCGGTGGCAAATGGAACAATGCAAGATCTCAATGAAGAGCTGATCAAGGAATTTTTGACGGTATAAACCTGTGCTTGGTTACTCACATCTTGTTCATCAACCCCGGTTTTTGGCTTCATTATTATGGCGAGAAACTGGGGTTTTTATTGATGATAGCTATCATTCAGTAGCAATGATTCATCAAGGAAAAATAAAACTTCCCCTTATAGAAAAATACGATATATTCGCATTAGGTAGCGTTTCGCCAGAGGACGTTTCGTGGCGACGTATTTTATAATACCAACCACACTCATTAGACGCTCAGATAATGAGGACGATTGGTATCAGAAAGGATGATGTATGACTGTCGTTAATAATGCTGTGGTAGAACACACGGTATCCCCTTCTATTTTCCCAACTTGGTTGTCGGAACACTCGGATTTATTCATTCATTATGGCTTTAATATTGTCTCAGCCTTGCTGATATTATTGGTCGGGCATTGGGTGATTAAGTCGGTGCATCAAACCGTAGTTAAACTCCTTGAAGCCAAGAATATGGATGCTGCAATCATTCAATTTATTGGTGCAATTGTTCGTTATGGTTTAATGCTGGTGGTCTTGATTGCGGCTTTAAATCAAATGGGCATTGAAATGGCTTCTTTGATTGCAGTGATGGCGTCGGTGAGTTTAGCCATCGGCATGGCATTAAAAGGCACGCTATCAAATTTTGCTTCAGGGATTTTAATCGTTGTTTTTCGCCCTTTTAAAAGTAAGGATTTCATTACGGCAGGTGGCGTTTCGGGGACCGTTCAATCTATTGAGATTTTCCATACGGTGTTAAATACCGGGGACAATAAAATGCTGGTGGTGCCTCACCGTAAGATCATGTCAGGGCCGATCACTAATGTGTCTCGTCATCCTGTTCGCCGAGTAGATATGGAAATTCGTGTGTCTTATAAAGCCGATTTACAGCAAGCGAAACAACTAATTGAGAATATTTTGCAAGCGGATGAACGTATTTTAAAGACGCCAGCACCGACCATTGGGGTGATCAGCTTAAATGCCAGCTCCGTCAATATTGTTGCCCGTCCATGGGTGAATAAGGCGGATTATTGGAAAGTGCATTTTGATACTTTACAAGCGATTAAAGAAAGTTTTGAACAATATCAAATTGATATTCCTTATCAACAATGCGTGGTCCATGTAGATTCAAAAATGCCGCTCTAAAGACTACTTATCAAAACTCATAGAGTGAGTCTGGTTTGATGTACTGGCTCACTCTATTGAATCATTAAATGTCACTTTGTTTTTTGTGATCTAGGCCTATATTTTTTGATTAATCATAACTACCACTTATGGGTTAATTGTTTTAAGTCAATATAATTTCGCTTTAGAAGGTGCATATTGAATAAAAGTTCTAAATTATAATGAGTTAAAGTCAAATTGACTTAGGAGATAGTATGAGTACATTTTTTATCCCTGCAGTAAATATGATGGGTGCAGATTGTTTAATTGAAGCGGCAGATACCATTGTAGGTCACGGCTTTAAAAAAGCTTTAATCGTGACAGACAAAGTGCTAAATCAAATCGGTATGGTTAAGCAAGTCGAAGAATTATTGCATGCACGTCATATTGAAACAGTTGTGTATGATGGCACTCAACCTAACCCAACCATTAAAAATGTCGAAGCTGGATTGACTTTATTAAAAGACAATCAGTGTGATTTCGTGATTTCTTTAGGTGGCGGTTCTCCACACGATTGCGCAAAAGGTATTGCATTAGTGGCTTCTAATGGCGGTGATATCGCGGATTACGAAGGTGTTGATGTGTCTAAAAAACCACAAATGCCTTTAGTTGCGATTAATACCACCGCAGGTACCGCGTCTGAAATGACTCGTTTCTGTATCATTACTGATGAAGTTACTCACATTAAAATGGCGATTGTTGATAAAAATACAACGCCAATCATGTCAGTGAATGATCCTAAATTGATGTTAGCGATGCCAGCTTCATTGACTGCCGCAACCGGTATGGATGCCTTAACTCACGCCGTTGAAGCGTATGTGTCTACAGCAGCTACACCTGTGACTGATGCGGTGGCGATCAAAGCCATGGAAATGATCCAAAGTAACCTACGTGAAGTGGTTGCAAACGGCGAAAACTTAGAAGCTCGTGAAAACATGGCGTATGCCCAATTTATGGCGGGTATGGCGTTTAACAATGCTTCATTGGGTTATGTGCATGCCATGGCGCACCAGCTAGGTGGTTTCTATGACCTACCACACGGTGTTTGTAATGCGGTTCTTCTACCTCATGTTCAACGTTATAACGCACAAGTTTGCCCAGAGCGTCTACGTGATGTTGCTAAAGCATTAGGTGCTGATGTTGAAAACATGACCGCAGAACAAGGTGCAGAGGCAGCGATTGAATTGATTCAACAGCTATCTAAAGATGTCAATATTCCTTCTGGTTTACGTGAACTTGGCGCGAAAGAAGAGGATCTAGCGACATTGGCAACCAATGCGTTAAAAGATGCGTGTGGCTTTACTAACCCAAAACAAGGTACGCATGAAGAAATCGTAGAGATCTTTACTCAAGCGATGTAATTCACTCATCAGCGCATCCGATAAAAAGACCGCTGCCGAAGTGAATTTGGTGGCGGTTTTTTTATTTCACTGGTATCGACCAGTAGCACGATTCAATTATCAGGCATGATAGTTGCTTACTGGTAAAGAGAACTTATACCAGGCAATTATCAAAGGAGTTGTTATTCATGTCTGTTTATTCGGTAGCGGAACAACCTCCCCAGTCTTTATCTTCACAACCGTCTTCCTCATCTCATCGAAACTTAGATGGTTGGAAAGCCCAGCTAGCCTTAGATTTTACCGATCGAGGAGACAAAACCGTGGTTGGACATAAATCTCAGTGTGGCCCATTGGCGATTCAACGACCTTTATATCCTGAAGGGGATGTTTGCCATACATATTTGCTGCACCCACCCGGAGGTGTGGTTGGGGGAGATGAATTGTTGATCCAAGCGACGACCCATCCTGGTGCACACGCCTTAGTCACCACCCCAGGAGCCACCAAGTTTTATCGTTCAGAAGGAAAAGTGGCCCATCAAAAACAAATCCTCACCGCGAAAACGGGCAGTTGCTTAGAGTGGTTACCACAAGAAAACATCTTTTTCCCCACCGGACTGGTTCAAGTCGACACTGAAATTCATTTAGAAATCGATGCACTATTTATGGGCTGGGAGTTGCACTGTTTTGGGCGGCCTGCACTAAATGAGTGCTTTGATGCAGGGAAGATCGGAGGGAAAACTCAAATATTTCATCAAGGAAAAAGGATTCTTACTGAAAACATACAATTGGTTGGTGGCGATAACTCAATATTAAACAGTGGCTTACAAGGGTTCCCTATGATGGGGAGCTTGTTCATTACCGCTACTACTGATAATGATCTCAAAATGGTACAAGATTTGCTTCAAGATTTTGCATTTAACCGAGAGTTAGTCATTGGAGCAACACAACTAGAGCATCTGATTGTTGTACGAGCGTTAGGTCAATGGACCGAACCTATGATGGAAGCTTTCACTTTAATTTGGCAACAATTTCGTCAGCAATGGTTTGATTATGTGCCTGAGCCACCAAGAATTTGGGCAACATAGGATGTAGGTTTATAGGTGCTAGTTCCTAGTTTCTAGGTATTACTACTTCACCTTTTGTTGTAAGTCATGATAAGCCCTTAAAAATTTAAATATTGAACGTTTTGTTGTGTGGAAGAGTTTCCACAGCAAAGAAATTCTAGGGACTAGGAACTTGTATCTAGCACCCTTTTACGGAGTAAAATATGGAACTTACCCCAAGAGAAAAGGACAAACTCCTCATTTTTTGTGCTGGCATGTTAGCTCAGCAACGTAAAGAGAAAGGCTTAAAGCTTAATTACCCAGAAGCGGTAGCGTTGATCAGTAGTGCAATTTTAGAAGGGGCGCGTGAAGGAAAAACCGTCGCCGAACTGATGAGTTTTGGACGCACCATTTTGAGTGTCGATGATGTCATGGAGGGAGTGGCTTCGATGATCCCTGATGTGCAAGTGGAAGCAACCTTCCCCGATGGGACTAAGTTGGTCACGGTGCACGACCCGATTGTATAAGGAGAGACAATGAAAACCAGTCATGTGAACCCGAACGCATTTATTCCTGGCCAGTTAGTGTCTGGGCAAGGTGACATTGAGCTTAATGTTGGCCGTCAAACCAAGCAAATTAAAGTTGAAAATTTAGGTGACCGTCCTGTACAAATTGGCTCGCATTATCACTTTGCCGAAGTTAATGAAGCGTTGAAGTTTGACCGTGAGGCGGCGCAAGGTTGTCGACTTAATATTCCTGCTGGCACGGCGACACGGTTTGAGCCGGGTCAGCAACGTTCAGTTGAATTAGTTGAATTTGCTGGTGAGCGTAAGGTGTATGGTTTTCAAGGCAAGGTGATGGGCGCGCTTTAATATGCCCTTTGTACTTGAAGCAGCAGCGTTGTTGACGGCGTTCATTCGCCCTTAAGTTCTTCGTTATCTCACTGCAACGTCAATGACTTTGAGGAAAATCACCTTATAAGCAACAGAATAAAAAAAATTAAAAGGATTTAACATGGCAAAAATTTCAAAGCGTGCCTATGCGGAAATGTTTGGCCCAACCACTGGTGATAGGTTGCGCCTTGCCGATACGGAACTGTGGCTTGAAGTGGAAAAAGACTTCACCGTGTATGGCGATGAAGTCAAATTTGGTGGCGGTAAAGTGATTCGTGATGGAATGGGACAAAGCCAATTACCGTCTGAATTTACTCCCGATCTGGTTTTGACGAACGCGGTGATTTTAGATTATTGGGGAGTAGTCAAAGCCGATATTGCGGTGAAAGATGGCCGTATCTGCGGCATAGGTAAAGCAGGAAACCCAGATGTACAACCGAATGTCGATATAATCATTGGCCCTGGGACCGAAGTGATTGCCGCCGAAGGTTCAATTGTTACCGCAGGCGGGATTGACTCGCATATCCATTATATTTGTCCACAACAAATTGAAGAAGCCTTAGCCTCCGGCGTCACCACAATGATTGGCGGCGGAACGGGTCCGGCAACAGGAACCAATGCGACAACTTGTACTCCCGGGCCATGGAATATGCACCGTATGCTTGAAGCCTTAGATGAGTTTCCAATGAACTTTGGGCTATTAGGCAAAGGGAATGCCAGCTTACCAGAAGGGCTTATCGAGCAAGTCGAAGCGGGCGCCATTGGCTTGAAATTGCACGAAGATTGGGGCTCGACTCCCGCCAGTATTGATAATTGCTTAACCGTGGCGGATCAGATGGATGTGCAAGTCGCAATTCATACCGATACTTTAAATGAGTCAGGCTTTGTGGAATCGACCTTAAACGCGATAGGCGATCGCGTGATTCATACTTATCACACCGAAGGCGCAGGCGGTGGTCACGCTCCCGATATTATTCGAGCTTGTAGCGAAGCGAATGTGTTGCCGTCCTCTACGAACCCAACTCGTCCATATACCATTAATACCGTTGATGAGCATTTAGATATGTTGATGGTCTGTCATCACTTGTCGCCATCGATTGCCGAAGATGTGGCCTTTGCTGAATCACGTATTCGCCGCGAAACCATTGCGGCTGAAGATATTTTGCACGATTTAGGCGCGTTTTCGATGATCGCCTCTGATTCACAAGCCATGGGGCGGGTGGGAGAGGTGGTGTTGCGAACTTGGCAAACGGCTCATAAAATGAAAGTGCAACGCGGCACACTTCAACAAGATCAACAAGCCTTTGATGCTCAGGCTGACAAGTTTGGACACACGACGCCCAATGATAATTTCCGATTACGTCGATATGTGGCGAAATACACCATTAACCCCGCCATCACTCATGGTATTGGTCATGAAGTAGGCTCAATTGAAGTGGGTAAACTGGCCGATTTAGTGCTGTGGAAACCGGCATTTTTTGGAGTGAAACCGAGTGCGATTGTCAAAGGTGGCATGATTGCCATGGCTCCCATGGGCGATCCTAATGCCTCGATTCCAACCCCCCAACCTGTGCATTATCGTTCTATGTTTGGCAGTTATGGCAAAGCATCAAAACGCACCTCAATGCTCTTTGTGTCACAAGCGGCGCAAGAGAAAGACATTGCAGGGCAGCTAGGTCTAGGCAGCTTGATTGGTGTGGCAAAAAACTGTCGCAATATTTCCAAAGCGGATATGAAACTAAATGACTGGCAGCCCAAAATAGAAGTTGATTCACAAACCTATGAAGTGAGAGCCGATGGGCAATTACTCACCTGTGAGCCAGCGGAAGTATTACCCATGGCGCAGCGGTATTTTCTTTTTTAGATAAATGTTTCTAGGCCCTGGTCCCAAAAGAGAGGCCCTAGTTTATGGTTCCTAGTCCCTAGGTGGCTGACGCTGAATATTGTGCGTAATAAATAGATATTTGCGCTTGCTTTAATATGGTTGTCACGGAAAGCTTTCCTCCAGGAACCAGGAACCAGGAACCAGGAACCAGGAACCAGGAACCAGGAACCAGGAACCAGGAACCAGGAACCAGGAACCAGGAACCAGGAACCAGGAACCAGGAACCAGGAACCAATAATTGGATAAAAAATCATGATCGAATTAACCAAAGTAATTACAGATTCATTAGAACAACAGAAAATTGATGGCGTCTTGAGCCTTCCTATTAATAGCCGCATTAAAAGCCGCTTAAAAGTGGTGTTAGATGATGGTCGCGATGCTGGCCTTTTCTTACCGCGTGGTCATATTTTGCGTGGTGGGCAAGTGCTACAAAGTGAATGCGGTTTATTGGTGGAAGTGCAAGCGGCACCAGAAACGGTATCGAGCGTGTATTGCCAAGATGCGCTGTTGCTTAACCGAGTAACCTACCATTTAGGTAATCGTCATGTACCGCTACAAATCGCGGAAGGTTGGGTACGCTATCAACATGATCATGTCCTTGATGACATGGTGGTTGGGTTAGGCGCGAAAGTCACGGTAGAACAAGCGCCATTTGAACCCGAAGACGGTGCTTATGGTGGTCGTTCTGGCGGTCATCATCACCATGATCACCAACATGCTCATTAATTGGCCAAGTTGGATCTGACCCGTTTATTTGTTTTTGAGTAACAAGCGTATCAATAAATTGAATATGCAGTATAGAGAATAAAAAATAAGGATATTTGCCATGAAATTAACGCGTTTATTAACACTTGCTTCTCTTTTTGCAGCGCCAGCGGCGTTTGCCCATGTTGGGCATATGGAGCATGGGAGTCATCATTCCTTCATGGAAGGCTTTATTCACCCATTAACCGGCCTTGACCATTTAGTGATGTTACTTGGTTTAGGCATGCTTATTAACCGTGTGCGTGTTAATGACACCAACGCTAAAGGTAAAATTAGCTTGGCGGTTGCGGCCTTGTTGACACTAACATTGGGACTGGCTGCTGGGCGTATTATCGGGGCGATTAGTGGCGTCGAATTGATGATCGCTGCCTCTGTATTTGTGGTGGCATTAGGGATTTGGAATGCCTTTACCAGCCGTGAATCGATGACACAGTTTTTAGTGACCGCTTCCATTGGTTTGGTGTTTTTCCATGGTTATGCACATGGCGTTGAAGCCACAGGTGGCCTAATGGGATTTGGTGCCGGTATGCTCGTGGCGGCCTCATTGATTATGTTCGTTGGGGAGCGCGCCTCACACTTGCTCGCCAGTAAATGGTTAGGTGCTGGTATTGCGGCGTCTGGCATTGCTTTGATGATGGCCTCATAACACATTATGACATTTGAACCACAACCGACTGACGTTGCGAGTTTTCGCCTGTTTCAACTGATCAGCCCTTCTTTGCCAATAGGGGGATTTACCTATTCCCAAGGCTTAGAATGGGCGGTTGAAGCGGGTTGGGTAAGCAATCAAAAGCAAATGGTGGATTGGCTGGAAATGATGCTTAATAACAGTTTAGTCACTTTAGAGTTACCGATCTTAGCCAAGTTTTATCAAGCACTTGCAAGCGATGACCAAACGACTATCCATTATTGGAGTGACTACTTATATTCTTGTCGAGAAACTCGCGAGCTTCGCGCCGAAGAGCTGCAACGAGGTAAAGCATTATTTACCTTATTAAAGCAATTGGATTTGCCGATCCAAGCACAATGGCAACCTGAAAACGAACCTCATGCTGCGACACAAAATCAGCTATTAGGCTTTTGTGTCGCCGCCAAAGCGTGGGGGATTTCGCTGCACAGTTTACAACAAGGTTATTTGTGGAGCTGGGCGGAAAATATGGTGATGGCTGGCGTGAAATTGGTACCTTTAGGGCAAACTTCCGGCCAGAAAGCCTTGCTTACTTTGTCAGAAAAATTGCCGCAATGCATTGTGAAAGCCAATCAAATTCAAGATGACGAGATTGGCAGCTTTACGCCTTCGGTGGCGATTGCCAGTAGTCGTCATGAAACTCAATATACTCGACTGTTTCGTTCTTAGCGCGATGGCGTTATCACGGGAACCGTCACAAGATTAAGGAAAGATCATGTCTCAAGAAACCTATAAACAACCGCTTCGTATTGGTATCGGTGGCCCGGTGGGCTCTGGTAAAACGGCATTATTGGAAGTGTTGTGCAAAGCCATTCGCGACCGTCTGAATATCGCAGTCGTAACCAATGATATTTACACTCAAGAAGATGCCAAGATTCTAACTCGCGCCGAAGCCTTAGCCGCCGATCGCATCATTGGGGTGGAAACGGGGGGCTGCCCTCATACCGCGATTCGCGAGGATGCCTCGATGAACTTAGCGGCGGTGGAAGAACTGGCTAAGCGTCATAAAAACTTAGATGTCGTCTTTGTCGAAAGTGGTGGGGACAACCTAAGTGCGACCTTCAGCCCAGAGCTTGCCGACCTCACTATTTACGTAATTGATGTAGCGGAAGGGGAGAAAATTCCTCGTAAAGGTGGTCCGGGTATTACACGTTCAGATTTATTAGTGATCAATAAAATTGATTTAGCCCCGTACGTTGGTGCGTCCTTAGAAGTAATGGAATCGGATACCCAACGTATGCGTCCGACCAAGCCTTATGTGTTTACTAACCTCAAAGAGAGTATTGGTTTGGATACCATCATTGATTTTATTATTACGGAAGGAATGTTGACCCCGAAACCGATGTAACCGTTTGCGTATTGTTGCGTTAAGGACAGAATCTTCACCCACCTCAAGGTGATAGGAAATCTTACTTTGTTAAAATAAGCGAGTGCTAATCTCTCCTAGCGCTCGCTTTTTTCGTAAGATTAAGTTACATTTGCCGCCAATTTTTTGAACTTTTCGATTTGAAATGGTCTGTTATAACATTACATTTTTATTTCGATTGAGTGCAGATATTATTAACCAATATCGATTCAAATTTTCCTGCTTGTGATTAACACAGATATTAAGTCCTATGTCCAAACAAACATTTTCAAAATTCAAACAGCACCCACGGTTTCCGTTGTTGCTTAAAATTGGTGCGGCCTTTATTGCACTGTTTATTATTCTCGCTTTCATTATTGAATCAGGTGATGGACGTAAATCGGTCTCTTTAGATATTGATAAAATCCTTGCGGAAGAAGCGAAAGCCGTAGCCGCCACCAAACCCGTCCATGTTGATGAAGATTTGCCTCTATTTTCTTATCAGATCCAAGATGGTGATAATCTAAGTAGTATTTTTGTTCGTTTAGGGGTGCCATACGGCGATATGCTCAGTGTGATGGATACCGACCAAAACCACTTAACATTAGATACACTCACACCAGGTGATACTCTAAAAATTTGGATGGATGAAAAGCAACAGCATCTTACTAAATTAGAAGTTGAGTTTACTTTAGTCGATAAAGTGGTATTCACTCGTAACAATGATGAGAGTTATACCTTTAATGAAGTGCATTTAGCTGGTGATTGGAAATCGTATCCTTTATTTGGTGAAATTCACGGCAGCTTTTCCACATCGGTATATCAGCATGGTATTTCAAGTACCGAAACCGCACAAATAACTCAATTATTAAAAGATAAATTGAATTTTTCACGTGATTTACGTGCGGGCGATAAATTTGAGATTTTACAAAAACGCCAATTCCTTAATGGTGTGGCTACCGGTAATCGTGAAATTGATGCGATTCGAATTTATAACCGTGGCCGAGTGATCAGTGCCTATTTACATACCGATGGTCAATATTATGACGCTCATGGTGACAGTTTGCAGCGTGCGTTTTTACGTTGGCCAACCAAACAACATTATCGTATCAGTTCGCCGTTCGATCCAAACCGCTTGCACCCAGTGACGCACCGTCGTGCTCCGCATAATGGTACGGACCTTGCGACACCAACCGGTACTAACGTATTGGCCACGGGGGATGGCATTGTTACTTTAACCACCAATCACCCTTATGCAGGTAAATATGTGGTGATTCGCCATAGTGCGACTTACACCACGCGATATTTGCATTTGAGTAAAATATTGGTGCGTAAAGGGCAAGCGGTCCATCGCGGACAAGTGATTGCTAAATCGGGTGCAACCGGACGTGTCACCGGCCCTCATTTGCATTATGAATTCATTATTCGAAACCGTCCGGTTAATTTCTTAACGGCTAAGATCCCAATGGCGACGTCGGTTCCTAAGAAAGAAAAAGCCGCCTTTGATAAGCAAGTGAAAGCGATTGATCAGCAATTTGCAGCGGCCAAACAAGCCAAGTTAGCCCTTTCAAAGTTACAAGAGGCAAACCTCGCTCATAAAGATGAGCAATAATTAAAAATAAACGATAATTATTTCCAAATAGATTGAGAGCAAGTGATATCATCGCTTGCTCTTTTTTTTATTTTTTATTAAGGATGGATAATGAGCTCTGCGGAAAACTCATCCCAGCAATTGACACAAACGACGTCACCGAAAACGTGGAAAACACCTCAAAACTTTTTACTACTTATTTCGATTATTGTTCCCATTGCTTTTTCAAGTTGGATGGCTTTGCTTAATAACTTTGTGATTGAAAAAGCCGCTTTTACTGGGGCTGATATTGGCTTGTTACAAAGTGTACGTGAAATTCCCGGCTTCCTTGCGTTCACCGTGGTATTCGCTCTGCTGTTTATTCGTGAGCAAAAATTCATGATTGTGGCCTTAGTGATGTTTTCACTGGGTGTTGCCATTACCGGTTTCTTTCCGTCGCTATTTGGTTTATTGATGACGACATTATTGATGTCGACCGGTTTTCATTATTTTGAAACACTCAAACAATCCCTTTCTTTACAATGGTTGAATAAAGACGAAGCGCCGGAATTTTTAGGTAAGTTAATTTCTGTGGGGGCATTAGCCTCATTACTGACTTATGGTGCATTATGGGTCATGTTAGAAGTTGCGAAATTCAGCTATTGGCAAGTGTATTTAATCACCGGCGGGATCGCTTTGCTGATCACCTTGTTTATGAGTGTTTCTTTCCCTCAATTTGAGTCGACAACGATTCAAAATAAAAACTTAGTGTTACGTAAGCGCTACTGGTTATATTACGCCTTAACCTTTATGAGTGGGGCACGTCGCCAGATCTTTACCGTGTTTGCGGGCTTCTTGATGGTGGAAAAATTTCATTATTCCGCCGCAGATATTACCTTGCTCTTCTTAATTAACTACGCATTTAACTTTTTGTTTGCCAAGAAAATTGGTCAATTTATTGGTGTAGTGGGTGAGAGAAAAGCGTTAATTTTCGAATACTGTGGTTTAGTGTGTGTGTTTGTCGGCTACGCTTGGGTCGAAAATTCACATGTGGCGGCGGGACTGTACGTGGTGGATCACCTATTTTTTGCGTTAGCCTTAGCGGTGAAAACCTATTTGCAAAAAATTGCCGATCCAAAAGATATGGCATCAACCGCAGGGGTATCATTTACGATTAACCATATTGCAGCGGTCGTGATTCCCGTGACTTTTGGTTTACTGTGGTTACATTCTCCTGCGGCGGTCTTTTATATTGGTGCGGCGATGGCTGTTGTATCGCTGATTTTATCTTGCAATATTCCACGGATGCCTAAACCGGGAAATGAAGTGTGCCGCTTTAAATGGGGTAGTCAGGGTGAATAGTTTATCTAGTTATCCGCAACTGGGGTTAGGTGAGTAGCGTATAAATAGTAGCGCTTACCTGTAGCAAAACATCATGGCCGCTTACTTTTTAGTGAGTGGCCATTTTTTTGATTCAACCACAGCTTATCTTTAATTAACCGCCGTTGAGGTTAATTAGTACGATAGGCATAAGGGCAGATTACGCGGTTTTGTGTTTTAGAGTGTTCATCATGAAATCAATAAAACGTTGGCTGACTAAGCTGACAAAACGCCGAGATGGATAGACCAAATAACACTTGCCCTCAAAGGGCCCTAGTTCTTCAAACAGCATGACCAATTGCCCACTGTCAATGTATGGTTGCGCAAAGGTGAGCGGCATCATAGAAATCCCTCGCCCGAGTAAGGTGGCTTCTAAAATCGCATCAAGATTGTTGACACATAAATTGCCTTTTAATGGTATTGAATGGGTTTTATCTAGCGGAAAGCGGTTAAAGATTTTGCCATTAGGATAGCGAAATAAAATGGAATTGTGGCTTGGCAAATGTTCGGCGCTGAAAGGCAAAGGGCTTTGCTGGACATAATCTTGGCTGGCAAAAAAATGCACTTTTTCATCCATGATAGGGCGTGCGACCATTTCATTCTCATTGAAGGCATCACCGAGCATAAAGGCTAAATCGATATTATTACGAATCATATTTTGCGGTTCGGCGCTGACAATAATTTCCACTGAAATCTCTGGATTGAGATCCATAAATTGAAAAATGACATGGGTGATCCAGATAAACTCTGGGATCGGAAAAATAAGGATTCGCAAATGACCGTTAATGCCCGCTTCCTGGCCGGTTAGCTCCGACAAAGTTTGCTCTAATGACGCTAACATTTGGGTGGTTTTGCCATAAAAGTGTTGTCCGGCGGCGGTCAGTGTCATGGCGCGACTTTGACGATGAAACAGCTTTACTTTAAGTTCATCTTCTAAAGCTTGTAGACGTCGGCTTAACGTCGATTTTGGGACATTCAAAATATCGGCCGCTTGCACCAATCCGCCTACTTCCACAATATGATGAAATAATGCAATGTCTTCGGTTTTCATTCTCGCCCCTTCAATTATTCTTCGTATTAACTATTTTCTAATTACTATAACTCACATCTATTAATTTGTTTCATATTTTGGAACTATGGATTCCAATTGATTCCGTATTTATCAACTTATTTGCTTGTTATCTTAGCGAGACAACACGTGTTTATCTCAATACGGAATAGATGGTATGAAATGTTTTACAAGCGGTTTTTCTCTCATTTTGATGAGTGCCTTGATTTTGGTGAGTACATTGCTAAGCGGTTGCGGGGCAGAGTCGGTTGAAGTGACAAAGTCTGTCGTGCGGCCGGTAAAAGTGGTGGAGATCCCCGACCCAACCTCAGCGGCGCAGCATGTTTTTCCTGCCAAGGTGGCCGCAACAAAACGCACAGAATTGGCGTTTCGCTTATCCGGTCATGTGACAGAATTTTTCTTAAATGAAGGCGATGCGGTGAAACAAGGTACGGTGTTAGCTCGCTTAGATAGTCGAGATGCGCGTAATACCTTATTACACCGTGAAGCCGATTATGAATTAGCGGCGGCGGATTTTAAGCGTAAAGAAAAACTATTAAAGCGTAAGCTGATTTCTCAAGCGGATTATGATTTAGCCAAAGCGCAAGTTAAGTCAGCCAAAGCCAATCTTGCTAGTGCGCAAGACCAACTGAGTTACACCCAATTAACCGCACCTTATGATGGGGTGATAGCTAAAACCTTAATTGATAACTATCAAATGGTTCAGGCGAATCAAGCGATTTTAGTCTTACAAAAAGATCAAAGTATTGACGTGGTGATTCAAGTGCCGGAAACGTTAGTCAATCACCTACTACAGCTTTACCCTAACCCGACGATTCGTGCTCAAGTGAGTTTTGCGATCCGTCCGGAGCAAACTTTTCCGGTCACGATCCGAGAGCACTCCACACAAATCACTCCTGGGACACAAAGTTATGAAGTGGTGTTTACGTTACCTCAGCCAAAAGATTTGACTGTGTTACCTGGGATGAGCGCCGAACTCATGATCGATTTTTCTTCAGCGCAATCCAATCACATCTTAGCGGTACTGCCGAGCTCAGCAATTGTTAAACGTGACACTGATGGACAAAGCATTGTGTGGCTAATGGATGAGCAGACAGGGTTGGTGCATTCTCAAGTGGTGAGTTTAGGACGAGTAACCCAAGATGGGGTTGAGATAACTCAAGGCGTCAAAGCGGGTGATAAAGTGGTGGTTGCTGGAGTAAAAGCCTTAAGCGAAGGGCTGAAAGTGAAACCGCTTCGTAAGCAGCGTGGGGTGTAGCGATGAATTTTGCCGAGTATTCGATTAAAAACAAAGTGATCAGCTGGATGTTTGTCTTTTTACTGCTTATTGGCGGTAGTATTTCCTTTTTTAAATTAGGCCAGTTGGAATTTCCTGAGTTTACCATCAAGCAAGCGTTAGTGGTGACCGCTTATCCGGGCGCTTCTCCTGAACAAGTGGAAGAAGAAGTGACGCTGCCTATTGAAGATGCGTTACAACAGTTGGATGGGATCAAGCATATTACGTCGGTGAACAGTGCCGGTTTGTCACAAATTGAAATTGAAATGCTGGAACATTATGGCCCTGATGAATTGCCACAAGTGTGGGATGAAGTGCGTCGTAAAGTGAATGATCACTTAGATGCCTTACCTGCGGGGGCCATGAAACCTAAAGTTATTGATGACTTTGGCGATGTGTATGGCATTTTATTAAATCTCACCGGTGACGGGTACAGTGACCGTGAATTACAAAACTATGCCGATGTGCTACGACGTGAACTCGTGTTGGTGGATGGGGTTAAAAAAGTCACCATTGCCGGTAAAGTCATGGATCAAGTCGTGATTGAGATTTCACAGAAGAAATTGAATGCCTTGGGGTTAGATCAAGATTACATCTACAGTCTCATTCAAGCGCAAAACGTCGTGTCTAATGCGGGTAGCGTGCGGGTAGGAGATAGCCGCATACGCATTCACCCAACGGGCGAGTTTGACAGTGTTGAACAAATGAAGCGCTTGATCATCAGTCCTCCTAATAATGCCAAGCTGATTTATTTAGGTGATATTGCCACCATTTATAAAGATACCGAAGAGCAGCCCACTAATATTTATCACTCGATGGGTGAGCAAGCGTTATCCATTGGTATTTCATTTTCAAGTGGTGTCAACGTGGTGGATGTTGGCGTAGCTGTCAACCAACGTATGAACGAGCTCAATGGTGAGCTTCCGATGGGGATGATGCTCAATACGGTGTATGACCAAAGTAAAATGGTCGAACAAACCGTGAGTGGCTTTTTAGTGAACTTAGCTGAATCGATTGGCATCGTGATTGTTGTGTTGCTGGTCTTTATGGGGTTACGTTCCGGCTTACTGATGGGGTTGGTGTTATTACTGACCATTCTTGGCACCTTTATTGTGATGAACGTGCTGAATATTGAATTGCAAATCATCTCATTGGGCGCGTTGATCATTGCATTGGGTATGTTGGTTGATAACGCAATTGTGGTCACCGAAGGTATCTTGATCGGAATAAAATCGGGTAAAAGTCGCCTAGAGACAGCCAAACAAGTGGTAGCACAAACTCAATGGCCATTACTTGGGGCAACCATTATCGCGATTATGGCCTTTGCCCCGATAGGTTTGACGAACACCGCCACGGGTGAGTTTTGCCGCTCATTATTTCAAGTCTTGCTTATCTCGTTATTCATCAGTTGGATTACGGCAATGACCTTGACGCCTTTCTTTTGCCACCTGATTTTTAAAGATCAACTCAATGAGAAAGCTAATGACAGCGATCCTTACAAAGGCATCATTTTTACCCTGTTCCGTTATAGCTTAAATTTGGCGATGCGTTTCCGCTGGCTTACTTTGATTGCCGTGATCGCCACTTTAGTCTTGGCGATCATGGGCTTTGGGCACGTGAAACAAGTGTTCTTCCCAGCGTCAAATACGCCAATCTTTTTTGTGGATGTTTGGATGCCAGAAGGAACCGATATTAAGGCGACAGAAAAACAGATTGCTGAGATTGAACATCATCTTATGCAGCAGCAACATGAACAAGATGTGGGATTAGTGAATATTTCTTCTGTCGTTGGACAAGGGGCGCAGCGTTTCAATCTCTCTTATATGCCTGAAAAAGCTTACGCGGCATTTGGGCAAGTGATCATTGAAATGAAAGATTTAACTTCGCTAAATGCATTTATGCGTCAGTTGGAAACAGAATTAGGCGCTCAATATCCCCAGCCGACCTTCCGCTTTAAATATATGGAGAACGGGCCGGCTCCAGCGGCGAAGTTAGAAGCGCGATTTTTTGGTGATGATCCTATTGTCTTGCGCCAACTAGCAGCACAAGCCACTGAGATCTTTAATGCAGAGCCAACTGCGGTCAGTGTACGCCATAACTGGCGCAATCAAGTAACTTTAATTCGTCCACAGATTGCGTTGGCTCAAGCAAGAGAAACGGGCATCAGTAAACACGATATTGATGATGCGCTGTTAGTGAACTTCACGGGTAAGCAAATCGGTACGTATCGTGATAATAGTCACTTATTGCCGATCATTGCCAGAGCGCCTGCTAGTGAACGATTGAACGCAGATAGCATTAATAAAATACAAGTATGGAGTTCAAGCTATAACGAGTTTGTACCGATCACTCAAGTGGTGTCGAGCTTTGATACCGAATGGGAGAACCCACTTATCATGCGTCGTGATCGTAAACGCGTGATCACGGTGATGGCTGATCCTATTAATGGTCAAGGTGAAACCTCTGATTCGGTGTTGAATAAAATCAAAGCCGATATTGAAGCCATTCCATTGCCTGCTGGCTATGAGTTTGAATGGGGAGGCGAGCGCGAAATTTCACTTGAAGCGCAGCAAGGGGTATTTAGTACCATTCCACTAGGTTTCCTTGCCATGTTTATGATCACTGTGGTGCTGTTTAACTCATTAAAACAAACTTTGGTGATTTGGTTTACCGTACCTTTAGCTATGATTGGAGTGGCAACGGGGCTATTAGTGTTTAATGCACCATTTTCCTTTATGGCGATGCTGGGTATTTTAAGTTTAAGTGGCATGATTATTAAAAACGGTATTGTGCTGGTCGATCAAATTAATGTTGAACTTCAAGCAGGCAAAGCGCCCTTTCAAGCGGTCGTGGATTCAACGGTCAGCCGTGTGCGCCCGGTCTTAATGGCGGCGATTACCACTATGTTGGGGATGTTACCGTTAATCAATGATGCTTTCTTTGGTTCAATGGCCATTACCATTATCTTTGGGTTGGGCTTTGCCACCTTGTTAACGTTAATTGTGTTACCGGTGGCTTATACCTTGATGTTCCGTATCGAAACTCACCCTAAATAAAGTAGGCAGGTCAGATTACGCCAAAAGCGTCAGGCTCAACCATCGAGGTTGGGCCTGACGACGATTAAGGTGGTGGTTATCGCATGAGTCGATAGGCAAGCCGCGTAAATTTGTTTATTATTCTGAGACTTTCTTTATCTGAGTTTGCTATGAAATTATCGCAAATTGAAGCCTTCTGCACGATTGCCAATACCGGCTCAGTCTCTGAAGCGGCCCGTCAATTAGAATGCAATCGAACGAAATTGAGTATGGCGATCAAAGCCTTGGAAACCGATCTTGGTGTAGCTTTATTTGCCCGCACTGGGAATAACCTGACCTTGTCGGAGGCGGGAAAAGCCATTTATAAAGATTGTGAGAGTATGCTGATCACGGCGTCTCGAGTTCGCCGTACTTGCTCACAGGTTTCTGATGAATTTGCCGCTGAAATGTGGATTGCTCGTGACGATGCTTTGCCAGATATGCTGTGGCAAGATTTAGCCCATTCCTTACATAAACGCTTTCCCAATACCTCGTTTAATATTGTATTAGCTTCGAGTGGTGACCTAGCCAATCTCGTGGCGACGCAACAAGTCGATTTTGCCTTTGGAGTGGATTATGAGCGCTTAGATGACCCACGTATTGGTTATCAACCTTTAGGTAAAATTCGCATGATGTCAGTGTGCAGTGCAACGCATCCATTAACCAAAATGAAACGAGTAAGCGATGAAGATTTGCGTAAATCGATGCAGGCCGTCATGGTGTACCTTAATGAACAAGATAACTCCAGTTTAGAACCATTTTCCCGTCGCTATATTGGCTTTTCTAGCTTTGAATATATGTTGAGTACTATCTTAACGGAAAGTGCGTGGGGGGTGCTTCCAGAGCCGCTGATTCGGCATCATTTGCGTGGGCAACGTCTGGCAGTAATACGTCATACTTATGGCTTAACCCAAGAAGATTTCTGCATGTTTAACATTGCAGGTAGTGCTGAAAATCCGGCGATGACGTGGCTGGCGGATAAAGTCAGCGATTATTTATTCGATTTTTAAGCCTTTTGGACAGAGAATAAATGGTGCAATCCACTCAGTGTCAATATTTTTGACACATTATTTTTAATATTACCTATTGATAAATAACAATAAATTTAATTGATGATGGTTTTTGAATCATAGTTAATCGAGTTCCATCTTGTAAAATCCCTTCGTTGCGCCAAAATTACCTCAGTTCCCAAATAGGTATAAATAAAATGTGCGCTCGAACAACTTTCAATGAAAATCGTGTTTTAACCCTCTCAGCCTTTCTTGCATCACTCTTTGCAGGTGGTGGCTTGATTGTGGGTTTACTCGTCGGCTCGTTGGTGATCGTGTTTGACGGCGTGTATTCGCTGGTCAGCCTGCTGTTAACAATCTTGTCGCTGGTGGCTTCTCGTTACATTAGAAAACCGTCTGATGCCCAATTTCCTTTTGGACGAGCTGCTTTTGAACCTGCCGTGATTGCCATCAAAGGTGCGGTTATTTTACTGATTGTTGGTTATTCTTTGTATTCGGCGATTGGTGCTTTGTTGACCGGTGGACGTGCGGTGGATGTTTCCATTGCCACCGTATTTGGTGCGGTGAACGTGATTGGCTGTGGTCTCGCTTGGTGGTACATGGCGTCATTAAGTAAAAAACGCTTTTCTGGTTTGATTAATGCTGAAGTTAAGCAATGGCAAATGGATACCTTATTAAGCGTGGCGGTTACCGCAGGCTTTATCGTCGCTTGGTTATTGACTTTAACTCCGTTAGCGACTTATGCGGTGTACGCTGACCCGATGATGATGTTAGCGATGTCGTTCTACTTTATTAAAGTTCCATTTGGTATGTTACGTTCGGCATTGCGTGAGATTTTCTTAATGGCTCCAAGTCAAGAAATTTGCCAGACCGTTGATCAAAGTGTGGTGGCGGCGAGTAAAGAATCTGAGCAAGAGATAGAGCTGGCCGGAGTGACCAAAGTAGGCCATGAATTGTGGGTGGATGTGGATATTTACCCAGACAATAACAGCGAAATGATTTTACTTGAAGATATTGAACAAACACGTCAAACCATCGAAAAACGCTTAGCCAGTTTGCCGTTAAAATTACAAATATCTGTCAATATTGCCAGCTAATATCAATCGTACCAATTAGATGGTCAGAAATTGCCAGAGAAAAGAATTGAGAAGGTAGAGAAAAGATATTGAGAAGGTAGATAAAAGATATTGAGAAGATAGAGAAAAACCGTGAGAAAGTAGAGGAAAGGCTGGAGAGCAAGGCAACAATTTTCGAACTCTAGCTTGCTCTACAATCAATTTCTTTATCAACGAAAATATAACGCCGTTATTGAGTCTTTTCACAAGTAAAGAGGGCAGGTAATGAGCACGATTGCATCATAATAAACCTGCCCATAACAAACCCGCCATTTGAGGCGGGTTTTTTTATGGTGAGATTGGACTTTCGCTGTCGCACTTTTCATTGCAGCATGCTTGCGGCCCATTCCTGTTAGGCTTATTGGCTATGAACGATTAATTACCTGCTATTAATTACTCGCTATTAACCATTAACCATTAACCATGAATTGAACATCTTTTGCGATATCGCTGATGTGATCCCCAGCTCTTTCCAAGCCTTTGGCGATAAAGAGCAGCTCCACTTGTTGCTCTGGCACGGTAATGTGATGTTGAAAGCCCTCAAGGAGGTGTGCGTAAATGTCTCGATAGTATTCATTAAGTGCTTCATCGCCTTCCCATACAACATTAGCTTGAGCCGCATTTTTATCATTGTAAGCATCAATGACACTACGCAGCATAGTGATGAGATGAACATGCATTTGATGAAATTTCTGAGTTAATTCATCGGGGATCACATGGTTAAATTTGCTGGCCTTAACCGCCATGGATTTTGCGTAATCACCGATGCGTTCTAAGCGAGGAGCCATACGCATGGAAGACAGTATAAATCGTAGATCGTCTGCCACCGCATGTTGTCGAGCTAACACTTTTGCACCATGGTGTTCGATGTTAGTTAAGCATTGATTAGCTATTTTGTCTTGTGCCACGATGCGTTGTGCGAGTTCGGTATCGTGCTGGTCAAAGACCTTGATCGCTTGTTCGAATTCTTTTAATACAATGTCAGACAGTTTATTGATCTCAGATTTGATCTGTTCTAAGTCGCGATCAAAATTCTTTAAAGTATGCTTTTCCATTGTTCATTCCTATCCAAAACGGCCTGTAATATAGTCGCGAGTTTTCTCTTTTGTTGGGGAGGTAAATAACGTATCCGTTGATGAAAACTCCACCATTTCTCCCATGTGCATATACGCCGTATAGTGAGAAATACGCGCTGCTTGTTGCATATTGTGCGTGACCATGAGGACAGTCGTTTCTTTATGTAGGTCGCTCAGCAAGTCTTCAATTTTGGCGGTGGCAATCGGATCTAGGGCCGAAGTCGGTTCATCAAGTAGCAACAAATCGGGTTTAGGGGCTAAGGCGCGCGCAATACACAAGCGCTGTTGTTGCCCGCCAGATAATCCGTAAGCCGAGGTGTGAAGCCGCTCTTTGACTTCATCCCAAATGGCCGCGCCTCGTAATGATTCTTCCGCTCGATCGTCGAGCTCTGCTTTATTATTTACGCCACGAATACGTAGCCCAGCCACCACATTTTCATAGATGCTTTTGGGAAAAGGGTTGGGTTTTTGGAATACCATTCCCACGGTTAAACGAACAAGCCCGGGCTCCATATCAATAAGGTTATTACCGCTAGGGTGGAGAAGAATTTCCCCTTCATAACGGTTACCTGGGTAAAGATCATGCATTCTGTTGAAGCTGCGTAACAGGGTACTTTTACCGCAACCTGATGGGCCAATGAGAGCGGTGATTTTTTTGTCTGCTATCGGTAAATTGACATCTTGCAAAGCATGAACCTTTCCGCCGTACCAAAAATTCAAGTTTTTGACCTCAGCTCGTAGCGTCTCTTGTCCAATTGAGGCAGAGGGTACGGTTGTGTGGTGGTTTCCAATCTCTTGCTCAGTGGAGGCGGATTGGTTAATAGACGTTGAAATATTTTGTGTCATCATCGTTTAGTACTCTCTTACTTCAAGTTACGACGTAGTCGATATCGGATATAAATTGCAATGGCATTCATCAAGATGGTCATGGCCATGAGTACAACTCCGGTTGCAGCAGCATTGATATGAAATTCAGCTTGTGGGCGTGATACCCAGTTAAAGAGCTGAATTGGCATTAAAGTGAACGGGCTAGATAACCATTCAAAATTGATAAATGGGAACTCACTTTGGAAAGGTGACGTAGGTAAAAAAGCGATGAAAGTTAATGCACCAATGGTGATAACCGGTGCAGCTTCACCGATGGCACGAGCTAATCCAACAATGGTGCCAGTTAGGATTCCAGGTCTAGCCGCGGGAAGAATATACATACGAACGGTTTGCCATTGATCGGCCCCAAGCCCATACGCTGCTTCTCGCAATTCTTGAGGAATACTTCGGATGGATTCACGTGTGGATACAATGATGACCGGAAGGATCAGCAGTGCAAGTACAAGCCCAGCGGTAATGATGCTTTCACCTAAACCAAAACCATAGATAAATAAGCCCAAAGCTAATAAGCCGTAAATAATAGAAGGGACGCCGGCCAAGTTACTGACGTTAATTTCAATGATATTGGTTAGCCAATTCTTCGCAGCATATTCTTCAAGATACAACCCAGCAGCCACGCCAAAAGGGATAGCGATAAAGGCAGTAACTAACATCACCAGAGTGGTGCCCACCCAAGCGGATAGAATGCCTGCCCGTTCTGGATGACGTGAAGGGAAGTTGGTATAAAAATCGGCATCAAATAATCGCGGGAAGCCAGAATAGATCAGATCGGCAAAAACACTGACTAACAAAGACATCGCAATCATTAAGATAACGATTCCAATGGTAGCAATGGTCAGATCGGCTTGCTTATTTTTGCGGACGATCTGTTCGAGACTTAAGGTAGGATTTTGCATTAGTAAACCTCTCTAAATCGACGGCGTAAGTAAAAGCCTAAGATGTTAAAGATCAAGGTGATAATAAAAAGAACTAAGCCGGCAGCAAACACAGACTGATAGGCGATGGTGCCATGAGGTAAATCCCCCATTGCCATTTGCACAATGAAAGAGGTGATAGTGGCAGCACCTTCGGTTGGATCAAAACCAAACCTTGGATTTTGACCTGCGGCGATGGCCACGACCATGGTTTCCCCGACCGCACGAGACATTCCCAGAATACATGCAGCGGTGATCCCAGATAACGCCGCTGGGATGACGATGTGTGTGGCAACTCGAAAACGAGAGTAGCCTAATGCGTATCCTGCTTCTCTTAAATGCATAGGAACAGAGCGCATAGCATCTTCACTGACGGAAGCGGTGTAGGGTAGGATCATAATCCCCATCACAATCCCCGGTGCCAGTAAGTTAAAGCCTGACAAGCTTGGAATAAAGGTTTGCAAAAGTGGCGTCACGAAAAGCAGAGCAAAAAAGCCATAGACGACCGTAGGCACCCCTTCAAGCAGCTCTAAGAAAGGTTTAACAATTTCCCGTACTCGATTACTGGCATATTCACTAAGGTAAATCGCCAATCCAATACCGGCAGGAATGGCAACACCTAAGGCAATTCCAGCCACAGTAAGGGTTGCTGAGACTAATGTCATGACACCAAAATGCGCATTAGCAAACATTGGAGTCCATTGGGTATCAGTGAGGAAGTCCAAAATAGAGACGTGTTGGAAAAAAGGTAAAGACTCTGAAACCAAAACATACACAATGCCGACCGTCACAAAGATAGAAGCAAGAGCTGCCATCATTAGAAGGTAACGACTGATCACATTCCAAAATGCACGCCGTTTTAAAAAGGCTTCAGAAACTAAAAGGTTGGATGAATTCGATTGAGTTGTATTCATATACATTGCCCATTAAAAGAAACAAGGAGAAAAGCCGAAACTTTCCTCCAGGCATCAATACTGCGGTTATTTCGTAGACCGCGGTTATTTACGAGACTACCCTTACTTAGGAGGCCAAAACCAAAGCTACTTAGGAGTACGCGCTAATAGTTCTTCAATACCAACCCCGACTTCTGCTCCATGAAAAACAGAGCCAGTACGACGTTGCTTAAAGTTCTCTTGCGCTAACAAGTACGCTTTATTTGGTAGCGGCACATAACCCACTTCTTTGACCAACTTAGGAGCATGGGTTGTGTCCAGGTAGAAGCTGACAAAGCGGTCAACATGCGGTTTTTCATCCGCAGATTTTTTGTTTACATAGATAAAAATTGGGCGAGAAAGAGGTTGGTAAGTGGCATTTTTTGCATTTTCAACGCTTGGCGCCACAGGTGCGTTGCCTTTCCAGCTAATTGGGACGGCTTTTAATTTATCTTTATTTTCTTCGTAGTAAGCTAAACCGAAGAAACCGAGAGCTTCTACATCGTTAGAGACGCCTTGAACAATAATGTTATCGTCTTCACTGGCGGTAAAGTCACCACGGCTGGATTTCCCTTCAACAATCGCTTCAAGGAAATAGTCATAAGTCCCTGAATCTGTGCCAGGGCCAAACAGTTTAAGAGGACGGTCAGGGAAGTCAGGGTTCATCTGCTTCCAAGTCATCACTTTTCCTTGTGCTTCGGGTTCCCAAGCTTTCTTGAGATCTTCAACATTTAAGTGCTTAACCCAATCGTTCTTTGGATTAATTACGACAGTTAAGGCATCAAGAGCGGCGGGTAATTCAATGAATTCGATTCCGTTTTCTTCACACAACTTACGTTCTGAATCTTTAATCGGTCGAGAAGCGTTAGAAATATCCGTTTCTCCACGACAGAATTTTTTAAAACCACCGCCAGTTCCTGAAATACCGACCGTTACCATGGTTTTCCCTTTTTCTGCGATCTGAAATTCTTCAGCCATCGCTTCTGTAATTGGGAAAACAGTACTCGAACCATCGATTTTAACGAGATCACGAGCAATGGCTCCTTGACTCACTGCGAGTAACGTCGCACCAACTAAAGCGGCTGATAAAGTGTGTTTCATGACTTTTCTCCATATTTGCGTCATTGATAACTCACCGATTACGTTACTGGTCTTTTGTTGCTCTTTTGTTAATTTTTAATGTCATTTTATTTAAATATGCATTTATGCGTATGTACAGACTTTGATATGTGTTGTATGTTTTATCATCATGGAATTGTCACTAATGGAGTGAATGTGAATGGATAAAAGAACGGTACATTTTATTAGTTATCCCAACTCTGACTTGGCTTGTCTAGCCGCTCAACTTTTATTTATTCGTTCTAATGACCGCTATGTTATCACCTATGAACGTTTGCCAACTGAAGACGAGGCCTTGAATCATTCATTGGATCGCTTGGGCTATTTTGGTTATCTCTTTTTGGACCCATGTGAGGCGATCGAACCTGGTTATGATTACGTAATTGATATTAATTATGCCATGCAACGAGGGGGAGAGTATCGAAGTGGTTATCAAAAAAATTTGTATTGGGAAGTCAGTTGTAATCAAAATGCAATCACTGAGTTACAAAATCACATCAATTATTTCTCTTCTCGTTGTGATGTTATTTTGTAATTCCCTTCGGTTTTTTCCTTGACAGACAATGAATCTCAAATAAGATATATGAATATGCAGATATACATAGGAGTGGGTCATGTTACCTCACCAATTTTTTAAATTACTGTCAGATGAAACTCGAGTACGTTGCCTATTAATGATTGCACGTGAAGAGAAGGTATGTGTTGGAGAGTTAACAGAAGCGCTCAATGAAAGCCAGCCTAAGATTTCTCGACATCTTGCCTTATTGCGCTCAAGTGGCGTGGTTACAGATACTCGCCAAGGGCAGTGGGTGTTTTATCGTTTGTCTAATCAATTACCTGGTTGGATGAGAAAGCAAATTCAAGGCTTGGTTGAGTCAAATTGTTTAAAAGCAGAATACCAACAAGATATACAACGTTTATCTGAGATGAAAACTCGTCCAGAGTGTTGTGTTTAAAGGAAAATGAAAATGTCTATCAAAGTAGGAATTAATGGATTTGGTCGTATTGGACGTTTGGCTTTAAGAGCATCGTTTGATTGGCCAGAAATTGAATTTGTTCAAATTAACGATGTGGCAGGAGATGCCGCAACGCTTGCTCATCTACTGGAATTCGATTCTGTTCAAGGTCGTTGGCATCATGCCGTCGCCACTGATGGTAAGGCACTGGTTATCAATGGAAAAACAATTGTAACGTCACAAGAAAAAGCGATTGATGCAGTGGATTGGTCTGGCTGTGATGTCGTGATTGAAGCGACGGGTAAACATCGTAAATCAGAATACTTAAATCAATATTTAGCGCAAGGTGTTAAACGTGTGGTGGTGTCCGCTCCCGTAAAAGAAGAAGGGATTGCGAATATTGTTGTGGGTGTCAATGACCATATTTTTGACCCAGAAAAACATCAAATTGTCACGGCTGCTTCTTGTACGACTAACTGTATTGCTCCTGTAGTGAAAGTGATCCATGAGAAATTGGGTATTGAACAATCTTCATTTACCACTATTCATGATTTGACCAATACACAAACCATTCTTGATGCGCCACATAAAGATCTACGTCGTGCGCGTGCGTGTGGTATGAGCTTGATCCCGACGACTACCGGTTCTGCCAAGGCGATTGTTGAAATTTTCCCTGATTTAGAAGGCAAAATTAACGGCCATGCTGTGCGAGTGCCTTTGGCTAACGCTTCATTAACAGACATTATTTTTGATGTTCAACGTGATACGACAGCAGAAGAAGTCAATGCACTGTTAAAAACCGCTTCTCAAAATGAGTTGCAAGGGATCCTTGGTTTTGAAGAGCGTCCTCTTGTGTCGATTGATTACAAAGGTGATCAACGCTCAACGATTGTCGATGCTTTATCTACGATGGTTGTCGGTAAGCGTATGGTAAAAATTTACGCTTGGTATGACAATGAAATGGGCTATGCAACGCGCACGGCTGAATTGGTTCGTAAAGTCGGCTTAGTATAAGGAAAAAGAAACATGACACATCCAACATGGGAACTTCCCGTTGAAGAAAATAATGCTGGTTTGGTGTTAACGCCTTGTCCGGGCACAAAAGACGCTTCTTTGAGTGACAGTGTCGAGCAGTTAAAATCTCAAGGAGTCACTGTGGTGGTGACTGCGCTGAGTATGAAAGAAATGCAAGACAAAGGGGTTGGCGATTTACCTGATATCGTCGAAAAAGCCGGTCTGCAATGGTTTCATACCCCAATCGAAGATGATTGCGCTCCTGATGAGGCTTTTCAAGCTCGTTGGAAGCATGTATCCCCCTCTCTCCATAAAGCCTTAACCAATGGTGACAAGATTGCCATGCATTGTATGGGCGGCTCTGGTCGTACTGGGTTACTGGCAGCTCACCTGTTATTAGAAAAAGGGTGGTCATTGCCGGAAATTATTTCTCAAGTGCAAGCATTGAGACCGGGTGCATTCACCAAAGATGTGCAAGTTGAGTACATCCATCAGTTTGTTAACCAGTAAAACCTTAAAAGAGCTGCCTTGTGCGGCTCTTTTCAAAGAGAGTTAAGTATGTTTTCTCAGCTCAATCAAAATGTTCGCCAGTACATGTTGGTGACATTTAATTATTGGAATTTCACTATCACCGATGGCGCATTGCGCATGTTGGTGGTTCTCTACTTTTATGACTTGGGGTATTCCACTTTAGAAATTGCCTCGCTGTTTTTATTTTATGAATTTTTCGGAGTGGTGACCAACCTCATTGGCGGATGGTTAGGGGCGCGGTTAGGGTTAAATCGCACGATGAATATTGGTTTAGCGATGCAAATCATTGCCCTTTCAATGTTAGCGGTGCCTGCCGCTTGGCTTTCTATTCCATGGGTGATGGCAGCGCAAGCATTATCGGGGATAGCGAAAGATCTTAATAAAATGAGTGCGAAAAGTTCCATTAAGACTTTATTGCCTGAAAATGCGCAAGGTGCATTGTATAAATGGATTGCTATACTGACAGGGTCTAAAAATGCCTTAAAAGGAGCGGGGTTCTTTTTAGGCGGGGTATTACTATCGGTTATCGGTTTTCAATATGCGGTTGCGGCGATGGCTGGCGTGCTATTATTGGTCTTTATTGGTAGCGTCATGAGCTTAAAATCGGATCTTGGTAAAGCAAAGAATAAGCCTAAATTCTCAGAAATATTCTCTAAATCGAGCAGTGTTAACATCTTATCGGCGGCTCGAATGTTTTTATTTGGCGCGCGTGATGTCTGGTTTGTGATTGCCTTGCCGATTTATTTAGGCACGGTATTTGGCTGGGATCACAGTATGGTCGGAGGGTTCCTCGCGCTATGGGTGATTGGCTATGGCATTATTCAAGGTATTGCTCCAAAAATAACCGGCAGTAAATCAGGGCAAGTTCCTGATGGCAAAGCCGCCATAGTATGGGCTTTAGTCTTATCGATCGTGACCGGGCTGATTGCGTATAGTGTGCAACAACAATGGCATCCAGAAGTGGTGATTGTTGTGGGGTTGATGATTTTTGGCGCAGTATTTGCGGTTAACTCTTCTCTGCATTCTTACTTGATTGTGAGTTATGCAAAAGGCGATGGCGTGTCACTCGACGTAGGTTTTTACTATATGGCGAATGCAATGGGGCGCTTAATTGGCACGGTATTATCGGGTTGGGTATTCCAAATGTGGGGATTTTCAGCTTGCCTATGGGTGTCATTTGCATTCTTGGTATTGACCACTATTATTTCTTTTTGGTTACCGACCAGAGTCAAGCAAACACTTATTCAGTCGTAACCGTCATTATGCTTTTTATCTGCTATTCATTAAAAAAAGGTCTAGTTCGAACACTAGACCTTTGCCGTTATAACTATTCCAGTAATACCAATCACAGCAATACCAATTGTACTCGTTACCTAGTCATTCTTGCTTGTTAAAAAGCTTGATAACGGCGTTTAACTTTTCGTTTATCCTTAAACTACTAGAGGCAATTTGAGTGCTTATCTGGGTACAGTCGAGCATTATTACTGGGTAAATATTACGGGTTGAATATGGAATCAAGATCTTGGGCAATTCCCTCGGCAGCTAACATACCTCGATTAAGCGACCAGAGCTCGGGAGAGACTTGAATCGCTTGATGGTTGGTATGAATTTTGAGCAACGAATAAAGAGGGTTTTTCTGCCAAGTATCCAAGACCGTTTGCGGCTTTTTTTTACTATAAAAGAACCAATCAGGATTCACTTTCAATAGCACTTCTAAATTCGCTTCCATTAAATGGCTCGATTGTAATGAAGGCAAAGCGGGTTGTAGGCCTAAGTAAGCGAGTAAGCTACCCGTATAGGATTTTGGGCCATGTAGCCACATACCTCGGTCATTGACATTTGCAAATTGAACTACACCTTGAGCCGAGAACTTTCCTTTGTAGCTTTCCATTATCTTTCGATGTTTTGCTAGACGTTGTCGCATCTCTTGTTCTTTCCCAACGGCTTTCCCTATTTGTAAGGCTGCCTCTAAACTTTCTTGATAACTTTCACCTCGGCTTTTTAATAATAACGTCGGTGCTATCTCAGATAAGGAATGTAAACTCACCTTATGTCGATGTGCATCGGCAATAATCAAGTCGGGCTTAAGTTGGGCAATAATTTCTAAGTTAGGTTGAGAACGCATGCCAACAGACACCCAAGGAGAGATCAAGGCTCTCACTTGAGGAAGGATACGCTCAGGTTGGTTATCATCCGCAACTCCGATAGGAGAGACACCAATAACGGCCAGCGCATCAATAAAGGAATACTCTAGGACTACTACCTTTAGTGTGGAACTTGCCACGATAGGAGCACTTTGAGCTGGTGCGATTGCGAATAAGTAAAGACACAGTAGCCAGCATAAATGGCTAATTCGGTACGGAAATCTCATTAAAACTTACCTGAAAAGCTCAGCATGATTTTACGTGGATCACCTGAATAGATGCGATAATTATCCGTACCGCCTACATAATATTGTTCATCAAAAAGATTGGCGATATTAAGGGAAGTTCGATAGTTATTGATTTCATAATGCAGCCCGACATCCACGGTGACATAAGCGGGTAATTCGACACGGTCGGAAGGATCTTCGCTGGTATAACGAGCTCCTTCATAATTCACTCCTAATGTTGTCCCTAAAATGCCACCGGCAACTTCATAGGGGAGGTTGTATTTTGTCCAAATATACGCATCATTATAAGCCGTCATTGGCGTACGATTACCTTGGATTGAGGAATCAGGGTTGTCTGAAATCTCTGAATCCACATAAGAGTAGCCGAGCTTGATTTGCCAGTTTTCAAGGGGCATGACTAATAATTCAGTTTCAATCCCTTTACTGCGTATGCCACCAAGTAATTCATAATCGCCTTCATCGTTTTGCTCAACCACATTGGTTTTTTCGATATCAAAATATGCAATCGTGAGATTGGTGTTCTCGTTGAGTATGTTGGTTTTAGTACCAAATTCATATTGACGGCCTTTTTCGGGATCAAAAGCATCGCCGTAGATGTCTTTTTTCTCAACACTATTAGGGTTAAAGCTTTCGCCATAGCTAGCATAGAGTGAGCTACCTTCATAGATTTTATAAACAATACCGGCTTGAGAAACAAAGGCATCGGTAGATTGTGTATCGGTTGTCGATTTGCTGACATAGTCAAAATCGACATCTTGACGGGTATAACGTAAACCACCCATCACGGTCCAAGATTCATTCAGGCGGATGGAGTCTTGAACATACAATCCATAGTTTGTGTAATTGGTGATTCGATGGTCTTGTTTGTATTTACTCTCATTGCGAGCAGTCGAAGTTTGTGGATTATAAAAATCGACACTGGTCGTTGCGTAGGTTTCGCGAAGAAAATCTTTCTTTTCTAAGCCAATATTTCCACCTAAGAGTAGTTTATGTTCCATACCATAAGCCCAGAGACTGCCAGTGGTACGTACATCAACGAAATGATATTCCCGTTTATTGACTTGGTCTCGGTCACGAACACTGACGGTTTGAGTACTATCATCGACACTTCTGGTTTCGTATAAATTACGTGAATCTTCATGCCAAACACTGCGCCAATCAACGGTAAAATCAAAATCATTATTCAAGGCCGTAGTGAAGGTCGCGAACGCAACGGTTCCTTTGTCCTCGTCAGTATCATCAGCAGATTGATAATGGGTATCAATTGAAGGGGCTTGATTTATATCATGATTGAGCACGGCAATACCGTTATCGGCAACACGTTGTTCGGATTGAAGCTCTAAACCAAAGGTGAGTTCTGTTAGAGCTGAAGGTCGATAAGTCAGTGTGGGGAAAAAGTAATAGTTTTGGGCATTAACGTCATTGCGATAAGAATCGGCATCTTCACCACTGATTATCATTCGATATAACCAGGTTTTACTTTCATTTAATGGCCCGGTGGCATCTAGCGTACCCACAAATCGATTGTCTTCACCAAAGCCACTCACATCGGTAGTATAAGTGCGGGTTGAAATATCATAGTTGATTGAGGCGGAATCTTGCGGCTTTTTGGTGATGATGTTGACGATTCCGCCGGGTTGAATTTGCCCATACATAATGGAAGCTGGACCTTTTAAAATTTCAACCTGTTCGATATTGGCGGTGGTGGGTGAGCCAAAGCGTGAGGCTAAACCGGGTAAGCCATTGACTTGAATTGTATTCAGGTCGGCCGGCATTCCACGTAAAGTAAAACTATCTGCATCGACACCAGAGCGAGTGAGGCTGGTTGTATAACCATAAGCGTCTTCTAGCGTCGTAGCACCGATATCTTGTAAAAATTGTTGGTTGATAATATTGACTGTACTGGGGGTATCAAGAGGATCGATATCGGTTTTGGTTGCGGTACTGACTTGAGGGTTTAAATAAGAATGTTGTTGACCAACTACCGTGAAGGTTTCGTTAATATTTGAGCTATCAAGAGTTGATCGTGGTTCATCTTCTGCCATGGCATAACCATGTATACCAAGTATTAAGGCTAAACCTTTGACGCTGGTGTTTGGTGATAATTTCATATTACGGCTCTGAAGTTATTTTTGCATAAAAATGCAGTTAAAGGCGTTTTTTGTATAAGGTTATTCATATTCATGTAAAAGTGAACGCACATGGTAATGATTCTCATTATTTAATCAATATTAATTTGATGAATGTTTAAGGGATGGTTTTGGTTTTTTTTGTGATTTAGGTTGTGATTTTGTGTAATAGTTTGTTAGAAGTTATTTATCGAGTTGATGTTTTTAAGGTTTTAATGATATTGATTATCAATTCACTGGCGTGTAGTATGTGCATAAATATTGAATAAGAGTAAGGTGATTTCATTTGAACTTACTCTTTTAATGAGTGTACAAATCATCTAATGCGATCCCCTTTCTTTCCTCTTTTTACTTGGTTATTACTGAGCGTGCTTTTAGCTTTTGGTAGCCTTTTTTCGCTTCTATCGTGGTCTAGTTTTCCTCTTACTATTCATCATTTGGTCGATACTCTCATGTCCTTTGACTCGACGAGTATTGAACATCAAATATTGCTTTCGATTCGAATACCTCGGTTACTTTCTGGCTTTACCATCGGCGCTAGCTTGGCTATTTCTGGAGCGTTAATTCAAGGGCTTACCCGTAATCCTTTAGCCTCACCTTCGGTATTGGGTATTAATACCGGGGCTGCTTGTTTTATGGCACTTGCTGCAATAGGGGCTCCCTTCTTAGTGGATCTTCCTAGTGTGGTGGTGGCGGCGATGGGCGGCTGTGTGAGTGGTGCATTAGTGATGATACTTGGTGGGTTCTTTTCATCTCGTCCACACAAACTTAAATTAATATTGGCAGGGATTGCAATTAGCGCTTTATTTAGCGGTATAACACGTGCTGCAGTGATATTGGCTGATGATAAAGCTTATTCGGTGGTCAGTTGGTTAGCGGGTTCATTATCGTCAATGAGTTGGGTGCAATGGCAGATCTTGTGGCCCTACAGTGTGAGCGGATTGTTGCTGGCCATATACATTGCGAAATTCTTAAATCTACTTTCTTTAGGGAATGAGGTTGCCACAAGTTTGGGCTTGAACATCACAATGACGCGCACCTTGACGTGTCTCGCAGTGGTGTTATTAACGACATCCAGCGTTGCAGTGGCGGGGCCAATTGGTTTTGTTGGCATGTTAGTACCTCATATTGTGAAGCGGTTAGTGGGGAATGATTTTCACATTCTAATCCCGGCTTGTGGGGTCTTAGGTGGTAGCTTGATTGTTTGGGCTGATGGTTTTTCAAGGGCGATTGCTTTTCCTGCTGAAACACCAGTAGGAGTGATTACGGCCTTGATCGGTACGCCATTCTTTATCTTTTTAGCAATGAGAGGTCGCTAATGGATAAGACATTAAGAAGTCCGCAAATTAAGCTTATTATTTTTATCATCTTGCTCGCAGGTTTGGGGGTGGCGGGTTTGATGATCGGTGCAATGCAAGTACCGCTTTCTCAAATTGGGCATACATTATTGTTTGGTGGTGAGTTTGATTTCATTGTTAATCAGTACCGTTTACCTCGTGTTGTTTTAGCCATTGGGGTTGGCGCTGGGCTTGGATTATCCGGCATGTTGGTTCAAGGTGTGATACGTAATCCATTAGCTTCACCAGATCTGATGGGGATCAGTGCTGGAGCAGGGTTAGCCGCGACCTCACTTTTGATTCTCTACCCTGAAGCCCCCTTATATACCTTATCGCTTAGTGCCTTAGCAGGAGGGCTCGGTGCCGCATTATTGATTTTAATTATGGCGTATAAAATCAATCCAACTCCGAGTCATCTGGCCTTAATTGGCATCTCGGTCAGCGTCTTTTTTGCCAGTTGCATCGACTTCTTATTGATTGTGAATCCTGTTGAAATTAACACGGCAATGGTGTGGTTAACCGGCAGCTTATGGGGGCGCTCTTGGGAGCAAGTGCCCTATATTGGAGGGATTTTATTGGTCATGTTGCCATTTTCTTTATGGTTAGCCTGGCGATTGGATGTGATGGGGTTAGGGGAAGAGGCCGCCAGCTCACTGGGGGTCCAACCTAAACGTCTCCAAGGAATGGCATTATTCTCGGCGGTGGTATTGGCTAGTATCAGTATTTCGGTGTGTGGCACGATCAGTTTTGTCGGTCTACTGGCCCCTCATTTATCACGAATGGTATTTGGGCATCATCATAAGTTTTTAGTACCTAGCTCTGCCATCTTTGGGGCCCTGATGGTGCTCATTTCCGATATATTAGCAAGAGGTGTACAACCACCACTTGAGCTTCCTGCTGGAGTATTGACGTCTTTAATTGGCGCGCCTTATTTTATTTTTCTATTACAACGCTACAAAGGTTGGTCATGATTTCGACCCATAAATTGCAAGTTTCTTATGGTGATACTGTCATTATTAAAGAATTAAGTCTCACCATCCCAAAGGGAAAAATTACAGCGTTAATTGGGCCAAATGGCTGTGGTAAATCAACGTTGCTGAAAACGTTGGCAAGGATCCATAAACCTAAAATGGGAAACGTGTTACTGAATAATGTTCCCCTTAATGCTTATGATGATAAAGAGCTGGCTCGTGAATTGTCTTTGTTACCGCAAATGTTAGTCACACCGGAGGGCATTAACGTACAAAGGTTAGTTGAATATGGTCGCTCACCTTACTTGTCGCACTGGGGTAAGTTGGGGGTAGCCGATAAAGCTTATGTAGCAAAAGCGATGCAAGAAACCGGGGTCAGTGAGTTAGCCTTACAACCTGTTGAATCGTTATCTGGGGGGCAACGTCAACGAGCTTGGATAGCCATGATATTAGCGCAAGATACCAATATTGTGATGCTGGATGAACCGACGACCTATTTGGATCTCTCTCATCAAATTGAGTTAATGAAAATAATGAGAGAGATGAATAAACAAGGGAAAACCGTGGTTGTGGTTTTACACGATTTAAATCAAGCGTGTCGTTATTGCGATCACCTCGTGATATTGAAACAAGGCGAATTAGTGGCGCAAGGTACTCCGGAACATGTGTTTACTGAAACGATGCTTGAGGAGGTTTTTTCTCTGAAAGCAAAAGTCATTCAAGACCCCATCGCACAAACGCCAATGTGTGTCGCTTATTAGAATCTGCTCGACGCATTCGTTATTAATGAAATTGAAGATTAATGAAGCTGAAGATTAATAGGAGACTTTGAGCTGAGTCTTCAGCCTCCGGATCAAGACCTAGCACTTTGTTAATAATGGATATAATTCATCAATGGAATTAACTGCATACGGATTTCATTGGTCGTTTGGCTATGCCAGAATCCACTAGCAAAGGCGATTAATGGAATCCCAAACATGATGAGTAAGAGGACGATCAATATTTGGCCTTTGATTGACCTGTGTAAGATGGGGTACGCGTTTATGTACCACGGTCACAATGACACATGCCAATATTAAGGTGAGCAATAAAGGCCAATATAAAGTTGCTAGTGTGGCAAAAAATATTACGAATAACAGTAAGACCGCCCCCAATTTTTTACCACCGGTATACAGTAGGCTGCCACTATAAATAAGAGATAACATTAACGTAATCGATTCAAGAAATGTCATGATTGCACCTTGAGACTTATACATCCATATAGAAATAACTATTTCAAATGTCGCAGTTCGGAGTTGAATGAGGGATTCAATAGTTTATTATTTTATAAGCTCATTTCATTATTTTATTGATGTGCAATAACATTATATTTATTGAGCCTAACCCTTTATGGTTATTTTTATAAAATAGAGAAGCTTGGCAGGCGAATTAAGTGCTTACATGAGGAATAAAGCGATAGATGAAGGGGTTATAAGTCGTGTGATTGCTATTATTCTGTCAGAAATAATGAGTTATAAAAAAAGCCTGAACATTATTCAGGCTCTCATCAGTATATTAAAGGTTGGGTTTAAAGGTGCCTGCTTTAGGGCGAATAACCACAGTGCCGGCTATTTTGTCATGTAAACCTTGTTTGCGACCATCAAATGCCACCCAAAGAAAACCCAGCATAAACAGGAACGTCGACAAAAAATAGCCCAAATAACGAATGACGGATTGAACAGTCGTTAAACGTTGCCCTGTTTTAGCATCGACCACTTGAGCTTTAATTAGCATTTTACCCGGTGTGGCACCTTTGAATTTCCAGAATAACACCGTCACAATTAAGAGCGGAATATAACTCCACCAAGTATCGGATAACATCGAACCCGTCCAAGAGGTCGAGTAAGATGAGAAAGAATAATGCTCAGTTTGTGTCGAAAAGCTTTGTTGATACGAGTCTAAGGTTGGAAGCGCTAATATTCCTATCACGATAGAATATAAAATAGTATCGATAATGCTGGCACCCACACGTGACCAAAAGCCAACGTATTCGTATTCCACTAAGGTGTCACGTAATTCGAATTTTTTCATAATGTACTGCTTATCCCGTTAAGAGTCACTTTTAGGCTGCGCTGATAATGGCGGAAATGACCCCGATTAAACCACCGAAAATGCCACCCCAAACTACTAACCAACCCAAATGTTTTTGAATCATAGTTTGCACGATTTCTTTGACCATCTTTGGGGTTAATTCGTTCAAACGCTGATCAATAATTTTTTCAATATTGGTTTGAATGTCTTCTAACATTGCTGGCTGTTCAAACTGTTCTTTGAGTGCTTGTTTGACTTGCTCGCTTTGGCTGATATCAATGATTGAGCTTTGCATTTTTTCAACGAAGGGTTGTTTTAGTGGCTGGATTGCTTCAACACCACCCAACATCGTCAGCATACCACCGAATGATGAATTCATGATGACGTCGGTTAATGAATCAAAAGATGGTGAGAGATCAATTTTTTTAATAACAGGGGCTAAGTCCAATGAGGTGGCGCTGCTCATACCTTGGTTTACAAATTTGTCTATATTTTTTTGGGTAAAGAATTGATCCATCATGAGGTGTTTAATCGCCGCTTTAAATTCTTCAAACCGTGCAGGGATCACGCCAGATCCATATAAGCCTGGGACTTTTTCAAACAGCATGTGAATGGCGAGCCAGTTTGTGATAGCACCAGAAAAGGCAAACAGGCCCGCATACAACACGATGGTGTTTTGTATTTGATAACCAATAATCAAAAGAAGAATGGAGATGAGGTTTGTGATTAGGCTTTTGTTCATAATGTTCTTTTATTTATCAATAGTAACAATGAGTAGACATAAAAAAGGATGATAAACCGAGGGGTTTTACCATCCTATTGCAGTATAACGTGAGATTGGGCTACTTAAAATTCTTTCGGTGCAAAGCCAGTCATTTCTTCTAGGTTTAATGCTTTACCAATTTTAGTCAGAGGATGAACCACCACTAAGCCTTTGATTGATTTTTTCAGTTTGCCTTGATCGGCTTTTTCTTCTTTAGTTAGGGCACGGCTAAAAGGCATCGCTAATAAAGCTTTACGTTCTTTATTGATGTCATAACTTTGTTTGTGGTTGATTTGAGCAACTTTTTTACTGAGTTGATTAATCTCAGCTTCAAATTGATAAATCATGGCTTTATCCGCACGCTTTTGTGCTGCAGCAAGTTTATGGCGGCACTTATCGAGTCGATTATTAAGTTGTTGTAGTTCGTTTTGTTGGCTCATGTGTTCACCATATTAACCGGGTTAAATTACAAGGGAGCGGAGTATAGCATGGCTCGTGGCTTTCACCTACTTGAAGTACGGCTCTAAAATGCAGAAGCAACGACTTTATCGGTACTTTTGATGATTTTAAGGTAGAAGCCGTGGGAAAACGGCCATTAATGATCGGTTAATATTTGCCAAGGGAGTAATTGTCGTTGGTTTTCTTGAGTATGGCTTTGATAGCTAATATGTTGCTCAGATTGATGCGGTGTAATCACAATCTCCCACAGCGGTGTAGTGCCATTAACTTGAGGTGAATAGCGTAAATCAGCAATGGCATTAGGAGTGGAAGGGGATGATACTAACCAACCATCACTAAACCAACGAAAGCGTTGTATGTCTTGTTGTTGCACGCTGTGTTTATCTAAAGTTGGGAAGGCTTTTTGTTGGTTGAGTACCGCAATGCTTTGACCTGGGTACATTTTGATCTCCCCAAATAACGAGATTCTTAGTGCATTGACGTAATATTGATCTCCTGCCTGATAAAGCGTACGCCACACCAGTAAATTACCAATCGTCGGCATGGCTTTAACTCGCTGAATAGGCGTAGTATGAGCACTGGCCATCAGTTGTACCGCTTGCAAAGCGCGATGATGTTGCAGGGCGCCAAAACTCATATAAGCGACAAAGAAGAGTGAGCCGATAACGATCCATTTTTTGGCTTTAGTGCGGCAAGTCAGTATGACTGCGAGAAGTAATGGAACAGTAACCAAGGGGTCGATAATGCCAATCATATCCCACGCGATACGTTGATTAGACAGCGGCCACAATAGTTGGGTGCCGTAGGTGGTGAAAGCGTCTAATAAGCCGTGAGTAGCATAACCAATCGTGGCGAATAACAGGGTTTGCTTAAAAGGCACTTGCCGGTATACCACCGCCCAAAGTAAAAAGGCGACGATCAAGCCGCCAATAGGAATAAAAAAGAGCGAATGGGTAAATTGCCGATGAAATTCCAACGCCAGCAGAGGGTCGGAGCTGGATTTGATTAAGACATCTAAATCGGGTGCTAACCCAGCCACACAACCCACTTTTGCCGCATGAACACGATGACTCTTGTTAGACACTAATAATGCTGCCGTTGCACCTAATACACCTTGAGAAACCGGATCCATTGGCTGTCCTTAGTTAGGTTTTTTATTGCTGATTATCTGATGCTGAAATCTTAGCATCGTCTTTCCTAATGCAACAATGACTAAAGCTCCAATTAAGACTGGTGAGATTAAAAATTCCCAATTTTGTCCTGACAACATAATTAATAATGGATTAGCCCCAGCTGGTGGGTGAGTCGTGTTTGTTACTAGCATAGCTGTGACTCCTAAACCTGTTGCAAGTCCTAAATCCAACGGAGTTATACCTATGTATTGTACAAATATTATACCAATCATCGCTGTGATTAAATGACCGAAAATGACATTTTTAGGCTGAGCAAGTGGGCTATCTGGGATCCCAAATACTAATACTGCTGTTGCTCCAAATGGGGCCATGAGTAGCACAATATCTTTGAGAGTGCCATTTAATAGTGCAAGTAGACCTATTGCTAAAGTGGCGCCAAGTCCAGAAATTATAGGGAGAATAAACCTTTTCATAAAACTTTCCTTTTTGTAGACAAATTTGTCTACTTGTTAAAATAGACAAATTGGTCTACCTTTGTCAAGAAAGATTATTGGTGAGATATTCTTAAGGCATCAAAATGAATGAAAAAAGACAATTATTAGTAAAGACAGCGTTACATCTGTTTTATGATAATGGTATTAATTCGGTTGGTATTAACGAAGTATTGAAAGTGTCTGGGGTCGCTAAAAAGACGCTTTATCATCATTTTCAAAGTAAAGAGCAGTTAATACTAGCCGTACTCGAAGAAAGGCATAATATCTTTATAGAATGGTTAACATTAAAGTTAAAGGCTTCAACAAGTCCTCAAGATTTAATTGAAAGACTTTTTACCGCTTTGAAGAGTTGGTTTGATAGCGATGAACCTATGTTAGGTCATTTTCGGGGGTGTTTTTTTATTAATAGCGCAGCCGAGTTTGGCCAACCTAATAACGAAGTTGCCCTATATTGTTGTAAGCATAAGCACGACGTTAGAAATATTATTGAGCAATTCTTACCTGGAGCCCCTCCTACCTTAGTAGATACAATCTGTCTTATGAAAGAGGGGGCAATTACTACCGCATACGTAACAGGTCAGCATGACGTAACCAAGCAATGTATCAAAATGCTCACCCAAGTAATAAATAAACCGTTATAACTTGTCACGGGGAAAATATGTCGAAGCTGTTAAATGATGAATAATATTAAAACTGGAAAGTGTTATAGTCCGATAGAGGAATGTTTTGCTTAAAAGAAGATACTGACTTTTAACTTATTTACAGTGTAAATGTTTCAGTGGCTTCAAAGCAAAGATAAATATTATGAGTTGGGGAGTTCATTCAAACTTCAACTAAATATATTTTGAATACCCTCAGTCTCTATTATCGCTAGTTTAGTAAACGCTTATCTATATCCATAATTTGCATTAGCTTCGTTACTCCTATTAACTCTTATTTTCATATTTGAATAGAGGCAGGCTTTGTTTAAACTAACGTCGGCGGCGTTGTGGTAAGTACAGTGCCCCGACGGCTAAGTTCGCTCCTTCCAGATCTAAGAGTGGGTTGATACTCACGACGTAGTTACAACAAAGTCTTTTGGTTAATTGCTGGCTAAAGACGGAGTATTGAAAGTCTTCGCCCGCTAACAGTACTTGTTGGATTCCGACTTTTTGATCGAGATGTTCAATCCACGTTGTCATGTCATCAGCTAAGGAATCCATCAATCCGTAAGCCAATCGAGCGGCAGTGTGGCTATCACTGTCAGAGCCTTTTTCCGTCTGTTCTGCTAAACAAAAACTCATCAAGCTTTTGATGCTTTGGCACCAATCGAAACTCATAATATTATTGGCGGTGCTGCGTTGAGGAAAATCTATTCTTGGTGCATGAGAGGCTGGAAATTGTTGTGCTTGTGCAATAAAGCGGTCAATAGATATTTGATTGGAGTGTGGATGAGACAGCCCCAGCACAGCAGACGCAACAATAAGTAGAGAATGCAGATTATCCGTTGGCGCTGTGAGATTGAGCGCTTTAATCGCGGTCATTCGCTCGGCAAAATGATGTTGATACTTATCTAATATTGTATGTTGAGTGAGTAAGTTTCCTTCAATACTTGGGGTGATTGAGTTTGCGAGAGTTTGTAGAATTTCTTCTCCCGTTTCTGGCAGTTGCGGCCAAGTAAAGGCGCTGTGTGGTCGGTCTTTTTCAATACGTCCGCTTTGGCTCACGCTATTGCTGGTCACGATTTGGCTGGGGTAATAGGCGCTCAGGTAAATACAAGCCGCGTCTTTTTGTTGGCGCAACGGTTGAGTCAATCGAGCGGCTAATAACGCATTAATGGCTTGTTGCTCTGGCTTGCATGGGCTAGTGGCAGCGGTGTTATTGAGTTGCACGCTGAGCAACCCTTGCTTCATTTGTGCTTGATAACCTAGCTGAACGGCCTCATCGTGTAAGCTTTCTGGTGCGTAGAAATGTATTGGAGAGGGGCGTTGGCGATACAACCATTGCTGATGAATAAAGTCCATACTGGGTAAGGGTTGCTGGGTGTGATAATACAGCCAATCGATACCTTGCTGACGTAAATACTCGGTGAAAACAATCAAGGCACGGTTAAAGGCAAAACGCACTTCACAACGTGGTGCATTAATGGCGGCTTGTGGTTGAGTAGTTAAGGTTAAGCTTGGTTTTTCTAAGCATGATAAGGTGATGACTTGTTCGTGACTTGCTTGAAAAAATTGCGATAAGGTATTGGGGTTACAGATCAACACCAGTGGGCGCAGTGTTGCTGTAGTATGAGTTTGAGCTGACGGTGTGCTCAATTGTAAGTCGATGCCGATGGCACGTAAATCGACCTTACCTTGCTGCATCAATTGTGTCGCCAGTGAGGTTATTTGAGCTAAGGTAAGCGGTTGTGATGAATAGGCTTGTTCACCATGGCAACAGCTACACGGGAGGTCGAGTTGACCAAATTGAGGGCTCTGATTATCGCCAAAAAGCGGAGTGCAGCGTTGGCAGTAATCCAGCCCGGTTTGTTGATAAATAGGCGCAGCATTGTGTGACGTGTGTGCTTTCTTGCTCAGCCAGCGGGTTGAGTTTGCTTTGGTGGTCAGTTGCAAAGGCAAAGGAGCTTTGTTGCCGTTGCTTTGTGACAACGGAGTGATAGTTGCCTTGATTAAATGCGCTGAGAGTAAAAAATCGTGAGCAATGCGTTCGGCTAATTGTTCTAGTTGTGGCTGCGTCCCTTGCGCTTCTATACGGTAACGGTATTGACCATTAGTTAAGTGGCCATTATCAATACTGATAGCTAAGCCTTGATTCGTGTGTTGAAGTAGCTGAATATCAAATGCCTGACTCAGATAGTGATTACACAGGTGTTGATAAAATGCGACCGGTTGCGTGCAGTAAAAATCAAAGCCAAGCAAAGTGGAAGTCATCACAGGAGAAGTCATAGCGTTTTTCGTTCGTTTAAGAGAATTGAGTCAAGGGTACGTTTTTGTGCGTCGGGGATCACATCATCAATCGTTAAGTTGGGCAGGTGTTCGTTGATGGTAAATCCTAATTCGATTAAGTGTTGGATAACGGTACGTTCCATGGTGGCAACCGATGATTTAATGCGTTCGGTGAGCCCCATAAACATGGGTTCGATGATCGTTGGAATGACGCCTAATACCAAGGTGTGAGGGCGGTCACCGACCATATCCATCATGATTAAGGTTTGCAGCATTTCAACTTCATGTGCGCTGCCTTGCCAATCAACATCGGCGGGGGCATGATCAAAATCGAACCAATACACATCACCTGGTTTGCCTGTGGCGCTGTTAATCGTGTCAACAACAATCAATTGCTCGTATTCAGATAATAGTGGAATTAACCCATGGGCTAAGGTGCCACCGTCGATAATATCTATTATAAAATCAGCATGTTGAAAGTGATATTTATCTTTAAGGTAATTGGTAAAATGCACGCCGATGCCTTCATCGCCATATAAAATATTACCAATGCCAAGCAGCAGAAGTTTCGTGGGGTTGGCTGACGGTTCACCCGCCGACAATTCGCTGTCAGCGGGGTGGGTTCGATGTGTGGATGGCATCATTTTTGAGTATCTGTGTTTGAGGTATCTATTTTGGGCGTCTTGGTTTTGGGGGTATTGGCATTTTGACTGTCAGTTTGCTCTTGTTTTTTAGAGAGTTGTTCAGACAAGGCCGCCGCAACCGATAAGTGTTCTTCGGTATGATAATCATAGCCAGAAATAATGGCATCGACCGCAGCTTTCTTAAAGCGTAAACCAGTCCAAATTGCTAAGTAGACATGCAAGAATAAGAACACAATAAAGACCCAAGTAAAGTAATGGTGTAAATTCCGTAAGTTCGCCAGTCCGCCCACTGCTTTGACTAACCAAGTGGAAGGCTCATAAATTAACCCGCCTAAACCTTGGTGATACACGTGGGCATATAAGGCTAGGCCGGTAAATACCATGACTAATGAGCAAGTATAAAATACCGCATAAGTTACTAATTGCATTGGGCCATATAACCCGGCTTTTTCATCCGGCTTACCTAAGAAAATGTAGGCTTTTATTTGCGCAATCCAGCGATCTTTTCTCAAGGCATCTTTTAAGGAGCGACGTTCGCTGTTGTCTTTGGAAAATAAGAATAAATAACAACGTACAATGGTAATGCCAGAAAATAAAAAGCCACAGATGAGGTGACCAAAACGTAGCCAGCCTTGCACTAAAACATCGGTTGATTTTGGTGACATTAAAAATGGCCAAGCGATGTAAAACCCGGTGGCGATTAAAATCAAAATAGATAGAAAACGCGTCCAGTGAAAAATACGGATCAGGGGAGTGAAAGCAAACTCACGCATAGTGGGAATATGTTGGATTTGCAAAGAATGGCTTTGCGCGGCTTTCCCACCGGGTATGGTTGTCGCTTTCACGGTATGATTGTCAAGCGTTTGAGATGACTCACTCATAAGCTTTGTCCTTTTCAAAGTAGGCGGGCTATTAACCCGCAGTATTCACTTTAAACTCGCCTAATGTTTGCTGTTGGTAGTCCATGACATGAACGGAACACGACATACAAGGGTCAAACGAGTGAATGACGCGTAATACTTCTAATGGCTTACTTGGATCTTCTAGTTGAATGCCAACCAAAGAAGCTTCATAAGGCCCCATTTTGCCATTTTCATCGGTTGGACCCGCATTCCAAGTGGTGGGCACGACGGCTTGATAGTTTTCCACCTTTCCGTCTTTGATGCGTACCCAGTGACTGAGCATGCCACGTGGCGCTTCGATCATTTGATGACCGATATATTCTTCGGCAGGATCAATGTGCGGCTCAACGTAAGTTAATTCATCCACTTCAATATTACTGACTAAAGCATCGAAGGTTTTGACACTTTCACGTAAATTGATCACGCTTTGTAGCATACGACCTGCGGTACGGCCTAAAGTGGTAAATAAAGCTTCAACCGGTAATCCTGCTTGTGCTAGGAATTGATCAACAGTATCAACCACCACTTGATTGCCACGTGCATAGTTGACGATTAAGGTGGCTAATGGGCCCACTTCATAAGCTTCACCTTGATAACGCGGCGATTTGACCCAAGAATATTTTCCGTCTTCATTTAAGGTGGGCAATTTGCCATCCAAGGTGTCGCGTTCAATAAAGCCGGTATATTCAGGTATGGTGGTGCCTTGATAAGGATGTTGCGGTGCCTCAGCGGTATACCAAGAGTGCGTGACATCTTCTTTTATATCATCGGGATTCAAATCAAAAACCTGACTTAAATCGCCATTTTTTACTACCCCCTGAGTGAATAAGAACTGGCCTTTGTTGAGTAAGAACTCATCGCTACACAGGAAGTTTTTCACATGCAGCCCGCCTAGTGCGCTTGGCTCAGTTTTATAGGCCTCCGCTGCCATTAGAATGTCGGGGTAATAAGCGTTTTCAATGAAGTTGGCCACGTCATCGAATTTTTGTTTCCATTCTTGTAATCGAGCTGGGCTGAGCATATCGCGTACTGACGTAATACCGCCGACCACAATCGATTGTGGATGTGGGGACTTACCTCCAAAGATGGCCAATAGCTGCGCTGCCACGCGTTGTACTTCTAAGGCTTTTAAGTAATGCGAGAGGGCAATGAGGTTTTGCTCGGGGGTGAATTTGTAGGTTTTATTTCCCCAATAGCCATTCGCAAATGGACCCAGTTTGCTGGTGGCGACTAAGCCTTTTACTCGCTCTTGCACTTGACGTAACTCACCTTCACCACAAGCAATCGGAGTATCGCTATATTTCATTGCCACTTGGGCGGCTTTGGCTGGGTCTGCACTTAACGCGGAGACGACATCCACCCAATCTAAACCATGTAAATGATAAAAATGCACAATATGATCATGCAGATGTAGGGCGGTCATCATGAGGCTACGAATGTATTGTGCGTTGACTGGGATCGTAATTCCTAGAGCATTTTCAATGGCTTCAGTACTGCAACGGTAGTGAGAATACGTACAAACCCCACAGATTCGTTGAACCATTAAGCCGACATCAAGTGGAGAACGATCTTTGACGATGGTTTCGATGCCTCGCCATAAGGTTGATGATGCCCAAGCCTTTTGGATGGTATTTGTTTCGTCGATTTCCACTTCGATACGTAAGTGGCCTTCAATACGAGTGATAGGATCGATGACAATACGTTTATTCATAAATTATTCATCCACAGGTTTGGCAAAAAAACTGGCAACGGCGTGACCACCAATACCGACAACCGCAGCCCCTAATACCACAGCACCCACAGTATCGGCGGTGGTATCTAGCCCTTTAAGTAATTGGCGACTCAACGGTTTCTCAAAATCTGACATGGTGTCCCAAAAATTAGGCTCAGAACAACCAATGCAACCGTGGCCTGCCAGTACTGGCCAACTGGTGTGATTATTAAAGCGCTCGGTTGGGCAGTTGTTATAGGTGTATGGACCTTTGCAGCCGACTTTATACAAACAATAACCATCTTTGGCTTCTTGGCTGCCAAAGGTTTCGACAAATTCGCCAGAATCAAAATGACCACGGCGTTCACAATTATCGTGTACGCGCGCACCATAAGCCCATTTAGGACGGCTATACATATCAAGTGGTGGTAATTTCCCAAACATGATGTAGTACATGAGTGTGCCAACAATATTGCGTTCATTGGGTGGACAGCCACCAAGGTTGACCACCGGTTGTGTCACCACTTCATGTACCCCTTTTGCTCCAGTTGGATTGGGCGCAGCAGCTTGGATGCCACCAAAGGAGGCGCAAGTCCCAACAGCAATGATAGCGGCGGCATCTTTAGCCACTTCTTTTACTCGGCTTAAACCCGTTTCACCATGTGGGCCTAAGGTTAAAAATGCCCCATTATTGGCCGTTGGAACTCCTCCTTCAACCGCTAGCAAATAACGTCCTTTGTAATTTTTAATGGCATTGTGGAGGTTTTCTTCAGCTTGAAAACCGGAAGCCGCCATTAAGGTTTCGTGATACTCCAGCGAGGCATGATCGAAAATAATCGAATCAATATTTGGGGTGTCGGCACGAATTAAGGACTCTGAGCATCCCGTACATTCAGCAAGGTGTAACCAAATAAGAGGCACACGATCTGCAATTTCAGCCGCTTCAGCAACGAGACTGGTAAATGGAGAGGGAAGGGCAAGAATGGAAGTTAAAGCGGCGCTCCACTTCATAAAATCTCGACGAGAAATACCATGCTCTGCCAGTTTGTCGATCAAGTTTGATGAGGATTTTAGGGAAGGGTCTTGCTTTAGTTTTTTAAGGCGAGACTTACCCAATTGGAATAAGGCGTTATGTGTATCCATGCAATTTACCTTTCATGATCAGGAGATAGGTAGATACGGCAAGCTTAGAACCTATATCCATAAATTTTGTAGGTATTTTACGACAGTACCAATAATAAAGAGGTTATTTGAAATAAATGCTTACATATTTGTAATAGTATGAGCCGGGTTTCGTTAAGACTCAGATGATTAAATTTATATTAAATTATTTAGATTCATGAGGTTATTTTCAGTGAGAACGGTTAGGAGTGAGATGAATAGGTGATCAGTTTTTTGAATAGAGGTCAGCTTGTGGGCGCGATGGAGTACCTGAACGATAGAATAATTAAGGGCAAAGTGTGCACGAGGAAACTTTGCCCTTGGGTTGCAGTGAATCGAAATTATTTATAAATATAATTATTCACGATATTTTCAAGATATTCTTGTTTTCCTGATTGCTGAATGGGTTGGATGTCATTCTCAATGGCAAATTTAGCAACGGCTTCTAACGACATTTCGCCTGTTAATATTTTTTTACCTAGCTCTTCATTCCATCCAGCGTAGCGCTGTGCAATATGTTTGGAAAGCTGATCATTTTCAATCATGCTTGCTGCTCGTTCTAGGGATAAAGCCATGGTATCCATACCACCAATATGACCATAAAATAGGTCTTCACCATCAATGGATGGACGACGAACACGTGAATCGAAATTAAAGCCTCCAGTGGTAAATCCGCCAGCTTTTAATACTTCATACATTACTAAGGTATTTTCTTCTACACTACTTGGAAATTGATCAGTATCCCAACCTAGTTGTGGGTCTCCTCGGTTAGCATCAATAGAACCTAATAACCCTAAAGACGTTGCGGTAGCAATTTCATGGTGGAAGCTATGGCCGGCTAATGTTGCATGGTTAGCTTCAATGTTAACTTTGATTTCATTTTCTAGACCAAATTGCTTAAGGAAACCATATACTGTTGCTGTGTCATAGTCGTATTGATGTTTTGTTGGCTCTTGTGGTTTAGGTTCAATTAAGATCGTTCCTTTAAAACCTATTTTATGTTTGTGCTCTACGACCATCTGCATTAAACGGCCTAGCTGTTCGCGCTCTTGGCGTAAATCGGTATTTAATAGTGTTTCGTACCCTTCACGGCCACCCCATAGTACGTAGTTTTCCCCACCTAAACGTTGGGTTGCTGCCATGGCATTAAATATTTGAGTTGCTGCATAAGCGAAGACTTTGGGATCAGGGTTTGTCCCTGCGCCTGCCATATAACGAGGATTGGAGAAAGCATTAGCGGTTCCCCAAAGTAATTTTAAGCCAGTTTCAGCTTGTTTTTGCTCGAGTATGTCTACCATTTCTGAAAAGTTATTGACATATTCTTTTAGAGAATGCCCTTCTGGCGCAACGTCAGTATCGTGGAAGCAATAATACGGTACATTGAGTTTACTGAAAAATTCAAATGCAGCATTAGCTTTCATTTTAGCCTGTTCCATTGGATCGTTGCTTTTCATCCAGACTCGATCGAATGTTGGATTCCCAAAAATATCGTGTCCTTGCCAACAAAAGTTATGCCAATAACAGGCAGCGAAACGTAAATGATCTTTCATTGATTTTCCTAAAATCATTTTGTTTTCGTCGTAATGTTTAAATGCCAAAGGATTTGTACTTGTGCTTCCTTCAAATTTGATAGGAGCTACATTTTTAAAAAATTCAGTCATAATTTAAATTCCATATTGATGTTGTATGGTGAACATTATTGACATTATAAAAATGTGCTCAATTATGAAATTTTATAATCAAATTCAGCTATTTGTTTATTGTGCACAACCTCTCAAAATAGCTCTATTTCTTTTGGGTGAGAGTTATGAATTTATCTGTTTTTTTATTTGAAATCACAAAAGCCAAAATACATAAAGACAATAACAAATAGCATAATATTAATCACAATAATCCCAGCTCAAAATGCAACCAATAATGGGGGGATTTCCTTCTTTTATATTGTTTTATTTTTATAAAGAATAATTATTATAAGGAGAATTAAAAATGGTAAATAGAAAAAGCATTTTCCATATAACATTAGTAGTTGCATTAGGGGGGTTATTATTTGGTTATGATACTGCCGTTATTTCTGGAGCGGCAGAATCTTTGCAAGTTTATTTTCAATTGTCTCCTGCTCAACTAGGGTTTGCTGCGTCATCAGCATTGATTGGTTGTGTTATAGGTGCAATTATAGCCGGAAGTGTGAGCGCTAAATATGGTAGAAAAGCTTCTCTTATTTTTTCAGCTGTTCTATTTTTTATTTCAGCTTTAGGGTCCGCAGTGCCTGAGACATTAAATTGGGCGCTGGGTAGTACGTATATGAGTTTTATCATTTACCGTGTAATAGGTGGTATAGGTGTTGGTATCGCATCTATGGTTTCTCCAATGTACATTGCCGAAATAGCTCCGCCCCAAAAGAGAGGGAGTTTAGTTTCTTGTAATCAATTTGCGATTATATTTGGCATGTTGGTTGTCTACTTTGTTAACTATGGTATTGCGTTACTCGGGTCGGATCAATGGCTGAATAATGTTGGGTGGCGTTATATGTTCGCCTCTGAGTGTTTGCCAGCAGGAGTATTTTTCATATTGCTATTTGGGGTGCCTGAAACTCCTCGTTGGTTGGCATTGAAAGGTAGAATGTCTGAAGCTAGAAAATTGATTGCTTCTCTTAATAAGGGAGATGATTTCGATAAACAATGTCAAGAAATTGAAAGCTCTTTTCAGTCAAATTCAACATCAATGAGTGTGTTTTCTAAACGTATTCTTCCTATCCTAATTATTGGTATTGGTTTAAGTATCTTGCAACAAATAACAGGAATTAATGTTTTTCTTTATTATGCCCCAGTAATATTAAAAGGATTTAGTTCGTCTACTACAGATATTGCTTTACTTCAAACGGTATTAATTGGTGCTGTAAATTTAACATTTACTGTAATTGCAATTTATAGTGTGGATAAATTTGGTCGTAAGCCTTTGATGATGTTAGGTGCTGGAGCGATGGCCATTAGCATGTTAGCGATAGGAACCGCAGCATATTTAGAGTCTATAGGTGGTTATTTATTGTTTTTTATGTTGTTGTATATTGCTGCTTTTGCACTGTCTTTAGGCCCAGTTACTTGGGTGCTTTTATCCGAAATATTTCCGAATTCAGTTCGCTCAAAAGCTTTGTCGATTGCTGTTTTTGCTCAATGGGTCTCTAATTTCTTAGTTTCTCAAACCTTTCCTATGATGAATGCTAAGACAAGCTATTTATATCAAGAGTTCAATGGTGGGTTTCCATTTTGGTTATATGGATTAATGGCTGTATTTACAGTGTTTTTTGTTTATAAATGGATTCCTGAAACGAAAGGAAAGTCTTTGGAAGAGTTAGAAAAATTATGGAAAAATTAGGTGTTTATCCATGTTTTATATTAAATGATTAATAATAAGGGCTGATTTTAAATCAGCCCTTATTATTTTAGTTTACTTGAAGTGAGTTTTAGGTATTTCTTTGGATGAATCTTTGGGTGATCATTATGGATCTATTTTAAATAGCCAGTATAAATAATGAGTTTAGGGAGTAATTAAAATAAGTTCTTCACTTGGTGATAAATTTTTTGAAATTTCGCTCTCTTTAATTGGTACATATTATACCTTTCTGAGTTTGTAACATGGGTTTCAATTAATGTGGGGATCGGGCACAAGGCATTTAAATCTGCATTTGGCGTAACCGCAAGCTGTGCTAAACGAGCAGCCCCTAAAGCTGGACCGACATCTCCGCCTTCACGAAAAACCAATGTCATTCCTGTAATATCAGAGAGCATTTGACGCCAATAAGCACTACGGGCACCACCACCAATTAAACAGACCTCTTTGGGGATAAATTTTGTGACATGAAGGGCATCAAAACCATCGGCTAATGCAAAACCAACACCTTCTAAGACAGCTAAACCAAGATCCGCAGCGGTGGTTTCATGAGTCATTCCAAAGAATAGCCCTTGTGCATTAGGGTTATTGTGAGGTGTGCGTTCACCCGATAAATAGGGCAGAAAAAGAACATGTGAATGAGGGTTAGCATTATTTTGTATGTTTGCTAATAACGTGCTGACATCCGGCATATTGGTAATTTTTGCGACCCAATCTAAACAAGAAGCGGCACTGAGAATAACGGACATGGTATGCCAAGTATTAGGAAGAGCATGACAGAAGCTATGTAGGGCTGATTCTGGATTGGAAATAAAACCATCGCTTGCGGCAAAATATACACCTGACGTACCGAGAGATAACATTGCTTGTCCAGGGTTAATGATTCCCACCCCTATCGCTCCAGCAGCATTGTCACCAGCGCCAGCGACAATAGGGACTGTTGACATTCCCCACCGTTTGGCCAGTGTTAAGAAGAGGTGTCCTGTAATTTGATTACCTTCAAACAGATTAGGCATATTATCTCGCGTCACTCCTGTGGCACTGAGAAGCTCATCATTCCAATCACGTTGTTGGATATCAAGCCACATGGTACCTGCTGAATCTGACATATCAGAAGCAAAGATGCCACAGAGTTTGTATCTTAGGTAATCTTTCGGAAGTAAGACTTTATGAAGACGATTAAAATTGTCTGGCTCATGTTGTTGAACCCACTTAATTTTTGGGGCAGTAAATCCTGGCATCATAATATTACCAGTAATTATTCGGCTATTTGGGACCAGTTCTTCTAATTGTTTGCATTCTGCTTCACATCGTCCATCATTCCATAGTATGGCTGGACGAATTACATTACCATCTTTGTCTAATAAGGTTGCACCGTGCATTTGTCCTGACAATCCAATGGCTTGTACTTGTGATAAGTCTTGTTCTTCACTTAATAAATCAAGGGTTTTTTGTGTGGCTTCCCACCATTGGTCTGGGTGTTGTTCTGACCAGAGAGGGTGAGGACGTGAGATGGTTAATGAGGTATGTTGCGTACTGATAATATTGCCATCTGAATTTAACAAAATGACTTTTACACCAGATGTTCCTAAATCGATACCAATAAACATGATGGATTTCCTGATAAATAAAAATAGTGATTTATCATCATTTGGTACCCTGTTTTATACAATTATGTTTTTTAGTTCTCGTTTTTATAGATTTTACTAATGTCGTACTTATCACAGAATAAGGAAGAGTATTATTTATACTGCTCAAAAAAATAATGATAAGTAGGTTATGGAAAAAAAGTATCGAATTGCTTTGCTGTTTAATGCCAATAAAGTGTATGACAGGCAAGTTATTGAGGGTATCGGGGAGTATATTCAAGCAAGTCAATGTGGTTGGGATATCTTTTTAGAAGAAGATTTTACATCGAATATTAATCATTTTCATAATTGGAATGGTGATGGAATCATTGCTGATTTTGATAATCCTGATGTAGTTGAGCAACTATCGAATATTGATATTCCTGTGATCGGCGTGGGGGGGTCTTATCAATCTGAAGATGATTACCCTAATGTACCTTATGTCGCTACGGATAATTATGCGCTTGTGAAAATGGCCTTTGAACATTTAAAGAATAAAGGGATACAAAAATTTGCCTTTTATGGCCTACCTTGTGATTCAATTAATGGGTGGGCGCATGAAAGACGGAAAGCTTTTGTTGATATTGTGAATCGTGAAGGTTATCCATCCTCTGTCTACCTTGGGAATGAAACTAATCCCAAAACTTGGCAATATGATATGAATCGGTTATCAGATTGGTTACAAAATCTGTCGACTCCAACTGGGATTATCGCGGTAACGGATGCTCGTGCAAGGCATTTGCTTCAAGCTTGTGAAAATTTAAATTTAATGGTTCCGGATCGTATTTCAATCATTGGTATTGATAATGAAGAGCTCGCTAGATATTTGACTCGAGTTTCTTTGAGTTCTATTGGACAAGGTTGTAAATCCATGGGGCATAAAGCCGCTAAAATGCTTCATCAACAGCTAGATCTTTACTGTTCATCAGAATCGCCTCTTATCACTCAATCTAAAAAAAATGTGCGTGTATTGGTTCCTCCAACGAAAGTTTATGAACGGCAAAGTACTGACTTCCAAGCGTTAAAAGATCCTTACGTTATTCAAGCGATGCACTTTATTCGGCAGAAGGCTTGCAAAGGAATCAAAGTGGAGCAAGTGTTAAGCTATGTCGGCATATCTCGTTCGAATATGGAAACTCGTTTCAAAGAGGAGCGCGGACATTCAATACACCAAGAAATCCATAATTCTAAATTAAATAGAGCCTGTAGTCTATTGAGAGCAACGGAACTTGCTATTTCCGAGATTTCTGAATTATGCGGTTACCCGTCTTTACAATATATGTATTCTGTTTTTAAAAAAACTTTCGATAAAACACCGAAAGAATATCGATTAAAGAATAAAAACTTATGATTGTGAATATGTTTTTCACGCACTCTTCACGTTTACTGAGGCATGATAGCGTTATGAATTGGCAACATAAGCATTGTTGAGATGAAAACTATGAAAGCAATATTATTGGCGAGTGTATTGAGCCTAACATCGGTATCTGTTTTGGCGAACAACCACCTTGTCTCTGCTGATGGTCAACCGGTTGTGCAGCAACATAAAGGTGGGTTTCAAGGCCCGAGTAAATCAAAGCGTATTATTCGTGATGTGATCAGTGCTATAAATGCCAGTGATGACACCAAAGTAGAGTTAACCGGTCATTTGACGATGTCATTAGGGGATGATGATTATATCTTCCAAGATGAAACGGGTGAAATCACGGTAGAGATTGATGATGATATTTGGTTTGGCCGTATTGTTACGCCGGAACATACCATTATCATTCGTGGTGAAGTTGAAAAAGATTGGAATAATATTGCGATTGATACTGACTCATTAGAAGTAGTTCAATAACACTTTTCTTGATTTAACGTAAAGCTTGGCAAAATGCGCTTCTTTATACTCCTCGGCTTTTAGATTTCGACTGCATGGCTGAGGGTATATATGCAACTGCATGAGTTAGTCAATACAATTGGTCAAGACTTACAACACCGTTATGGTGAAAAAGTACATAAGCTGACATTACACGGTGGATTCAGTTGTCCAAATCGTGATGGTACGATTGGTCGTGGTGGCTGCACTTTCTGCAATGTTTCTTCATTTGTGGATGAAAATGTCCAAATCAAACCAATCTATTCGCAATTACATGATCGCGCGGGTGAAGTGCAACGCGCGAAAAAATACTTGGCTTATTTTCAAGCCTACACCAATACTTATGCCGAAGTGCAAACGCTGAAAACTATGTATGAAGAAGCGTTGCGCTCAGCTGATATGGTGGGCCTTTGCGTGGGAACTCGCCCTGATTGTGTCCCCGATGCGGTATTAGAATTATTAAGCGGTTATGTGAATCAAGGCTATGAAATTTGGTTAGAGCTCGGCTTACAAACCGCCAATGATAAAACCTTAAAGCGCATCAATCGTGGGCATGATTTTGCGTGTTATGCCGCGATCACTCAACGAGCGAGAGCTTTGGGAATTAAAGTATGTACGCACTTGATCATAGGCTTACCTAAAGAAGGGCGAGATGATTATTTCGATACCTTCGAAAAAGTGATGGCGGTTGGGACTGATGGTTTAAAGTTGCATCCTTTGCACATTGTGGAAGGTAGTACCATGGCAAAAGCGTGGAAAGCTGGACGCTTACAAGCACCTGAAATGGATGACTATGTGGCAGTAGCAACCGAGATTATTCGCCGCACTCCAGCGCATATTATTTACCACCGGGTTTCAGCAGCAGCAAGAAGACCAACCTTGTTATCACCGCTTTGGTGTGAAAATCGTTGGTTAGCAATGACCGAGATTGGCCGAGCGTTAGATAAATTGGGGCCACAAGGCAGTTTATGCGGTGATCCTTTTCAATATACTTTGCCCTTGTGTCAGCAAAATCCAGCCAGCCGCTAGAGCTTAAAAATAAATCGCCATTAATAGTCAATCGCATCGGTATGCAAGAGGCGGATAACTCTTTAATCTCAACGCTTGTATGGAGAGACGTCTAGTTATCCGCTGCTGAGGTTATTTATCTGGGCGCTGAACTTGGGTGGGTTGAATCGCCTTAGGGAGTGTTGTTTTATTCGATTTTTGGCTCGGCCGTACCGGCGTTTGAGCCGCGGCATTCCCTTGTTTCATCAATTGTGCTAACACTTCACGTTTTGGACCATCTGCCACTACTTGGGCTTTATCTAAAACAATGACCCTGTCGACCACATCCAACATACTGGTTTTATGAGTGATCAAAATTAGGGTTTCGTTGGCCGTTAAGTGTTTGAGTTGCTGCTTTAACAGTGCCTCAGAGCGGTTATCCATTTGACTGGTCGGTTCGTCCATGATCAAGACCGGCGGACGAGTTAACCAAGCTCGAGCAATGGCAATCGCTTGTTTTTGCCCACCAGATAATGCCGCGCCACCTTCTCCTACTTGTTTGTTTAACCCCGCTTCATCATCTTGAGTAAAATGAGTTACTCCAGCACGTTGAGCGGCGATTAAAATATCTTGATCACTACTTTGTGGTCGGCCTAAGGCGATGTTGTCTCGAATCGATCCAAAGAATAATGAGCAATCTTGTGGTACGCAGCCAATATGACTTCTGACATCGGTTTGATGCAGTTGGTTGATGTCAAGATCATCAATCTTAACAGAACCTTCTGTGGCTTTATAAAGACCCATGATTAAACGTTGTATGCTGGATTTTCCTGAGCCAATACGACCAATAATCGCCACTTTTTCACCCGGGTTAATGGTGAATTTAATATTTCTTAATGCGTAAGTTTTACTATTAGGATAGTGAAAACTGACATTATTAAATTCGATTTTTCCGTTCAACACAGGGCGATGAATGTATTGTTTGCCTTCTTCTTGCTCCAGCGGCGTACTCATCACTTCTTCAATGATGGTCATGGCTGATTTGGCTTGGTTATAGCGGGTGGATAACATGGATAATTGCACTAAAGGCCCGACAGCACGGCCACTGAGCATGGTGGAAGCGATGAGTCCGCCCATGGTTAAGTCGCCATTAGAGATCAGGTAGACCCCACCAATGATCATCGCGACCGATACAAACTGCTGTAAAAACCCTGCGGTGCTTTGAACCGAATCGGTTAAGCGGCGTGTTTTAATGCTCCAATTTGACATGTGGGCAACGGCTTCTTCCCAACGATACTGAAACTGGCTTTGCGCATTAAATGTTTTTAAGGTTTCAAGTTGGCTAAGGCTTTCAATTAAGTTGGCATGCTTTTGAGATGACAAGCGAGAACCTTCTTCAATAGAGCGTTTTAAGGGAGCTTGAATAATCCAACTATAGATGGCGAGAATGAGCACGGCGATTAAAGGCACCAATGCAAGAGGGCCAGCAATCAAATAAATGACAAATAAGAATAACAGAGCAAACGGCAAGTCAATCAATGCACCAACGGTGGCGGAAGTTAAAAATTCACGGATAGATTCAAATTCTTGCAAATGGCGAGCAAAAGCGCCGACGGAAGCTGGTTTAGCTTCTAAGCGTGACCCCATCACACGGTGAAATAATTTAGCCGAAATCAAAATATCTGATTTTTTCCCTGCTAGATCAATAAAGTAAGAGCGGATGACTTTTAGGACTAAATCAAAAAGGAAAATCACAAAGATGCCAGAAGATAACACCCATAATGAGTTAAACGCCAAGTTAGGCACAATTTTGTCGTACACCAGTCGTGAGAATAGCGGTGTCGCGATAGTAAAAATATTGATAAGAATCGACGCGAGTAAGACATCGGTATAAATGTCTTTTGATTGCCATAAAGTACTCCAAAACCAATGACCTTTATCACTGGTGAGGACTTCTGGCGAACGTTCATCATGGCGAAACCGTTTCTTGGTAAGAAAAAGTTGCCCAGTATATTGTTGTTCAAGTTCACTAAGGCTGATGGATTGCGCTAAGTCTTCCGTTTCAGGGAAAACCACTTCAGCTTCTTGAGTCTCTTGATCCAGCGATAAAATCACACAGCTATGACCATCCTTGAGGAGGGCGACGACCGGCAGCAGCATGGTCGATAATTGCCTCAGTGGCATTTGGCGTGCTTTGACCACAAGACCGGCTTTTTCAGCGGCACGTTCAAAAAAATGAGGTGTTAATAAACCATCTTTGAGTGGCAAGTCGTGAACCAGGGCGGTGGGCGAGTATGGTTGCCCATAATAATGGCATAGGTAGAGTAACGACTGTAATAATGGATCTTTCATGGTCACTCCCTCAACGCCGTTTGTTTTGCTTTTAAAATTGGTTTCAATAAGTAATCTAAAACTGTTCGTTTACCGGTGATGATATCGGCTGAGGCTGTCATGCCGGGGATGATCGGTAAATTATCGCCAGTCGAGTCGGTTAAGCTGTTGTTATCAGTACGAATACGGACCAAATAAAAGCTATTCCCTTCTTCATCTTGGATGGTATCGGCGCTAATGGTTTCTAGCGTGCCGTCTAATCCTCCATAATTGGTGAAATCGTAGGCGGTAAATTTAATAATGGCCTTCAGTCCGGGATGGAGAAAGCCGATATCTTGCGGCGCTATTTTTGTTTCAACCAAAAGTGTGTCTTCGGTGGGGACAATTTCAATCAGATCCATACCCGGTTGAATGACGCCACCCACCGTATTGACATGGATTTTTTGTATGGTGCCTTTCACCGGAGAGGTGACTACAGTACGGCTGACTTTATCTTGTAACCCAACTTGTACTTCCGTCATGCTCGACAGTTTATTGGTGGTATCGGTTAACTCTTGTTGAGTTTTGGCGCGAAAATCAGAGGCAATATTAATGTACTTATAGGTGGCTTCTTGAATTTCTGATTCGATAACCGGCAACTTCATTCGAGCAGAAGTGAGGTCTCTTAAGCTATCATTCATTGAGCGCTGTAATTGCAAAATTTCGATTTCAGGTACAACGCCATCTTCAGCTAACGGTTTGGTCATATTGTATTCACGCTGAATAATTTTGTAGTTACTGGCTAGGTTGGAAATTCGGCTTCTTGTTTCACTTTGTTCTTGTTGTTTTTGTTTGATTTGTTGCGCCGTGACGTTGAGCTGATTTTGTAAGTTAATCATCACATCGCGATATTCATTTTGTTGCTGTTGCACCAGTTTGGGGTGCTGCTGGAGAAACTCGGCATCAAAAGTTAAAGGTTGAGTGGAAAGTTGCACTTTATCTTGCCATGTTTTTCCGGTGTGGTTGATTTTTATATTATTGATAAGTTGATGTAAGCGCAGGCTATCAGCGGTGAGGCTGGCCATGTCTTGGCTTTTTTCCCGAAAATTGGATTGGAAAAGCGTGTCGTCGATGAGTAATAATTTCTGACCTTTCTCAACCGATTGCCCTTCTTTGACCAGCATTTGTTTAACAATTCCGCCTTCGAGATTTTGCACCACTTGCAATTGTGAAGAGGGAATCACTTTGGCAGAACCTGTGGTCACTTTATCGATTTTGGCCCAAGATGCCCAAGCGATCGCTAAAATAAAAAATAGCCCGATGATACGTAAAATAATACGAGGATGAGTGGGAGCATGTAGAAGCAGAGCGGCTGATTTATCATCGATAAAATCTCTATCTTCTTTTAATACGGTATCTTGTCCATTTTTCATAGGAATTCCATGTCGATACTCAGTGAAAGAAAATTTATAACATCAACAACATTTATTTCAGATTGAATATGTTTTTTATAGACACGTTATTAGTTTCATATTGATGTATAACAATGGTGTCTTGTATGTAATAACTTGAAAATTGTGATTTGTGTTGGGTTATCGTGTATATACTATGTTTCAATGATGTTTTGGTAAAGTGATTTCATATATATTTATCAAAAGCTTGAATGAGTTTGAACTTTATTAGCTTCGGCTATTAATAATGAAATTTTATTGGCTGATATTATGATTTTTTGAGCTCTAAATGGAACATTTGGTCTATGCTCATAAGTGCCAATCAATCATGTTTTATAATCTTAGTGGTATGATGAAGTAGGATTTTTTATATGGATATATTCAGTTCAAATAAAGTAAGCATTGATGTCTTGCACGGTGAAGTTTTTGTGGGCAGTGACCTACAATCGTTAAACCAAATATTTGGCTCTTATCAACTGGCTCCAAATGAAGTGTTATTAGCCAATCCTCATGCTAAATACACATTGACCGATTCTACAAATTCACCACAGGTTATTGAATCAAACTGTATTACGTGCATAACTTCCGATAATAATTCGTCATCCTCGCTTCATGAAATTGATCCAAATCTTGCTGTTAATATTAACGAGCTACAAAACTCCCCTTTGTCGATACAAGATATTGCGGTAATGCGTGCTCATGGCTTAGCTATTGAACAAGATAGTGATGAGCAAGAAGATGAGCAAGCACCAGAAGATGAAAACAACCAAGTGCAAAATGATGCCGGAACGCCGGTTGAAACGGCAACAACGGGCTTTGTTGCGGTAGATTACGATAATGATCAAATCCTGACTCATGCAGGGTTTACCACGGAAGGCTTTGAGATTGAATATCCTGAAGAGGATGATAGTTTTGCCGTTGTGAATGCACGAGGTGGGGCTCAAGCCTCAATGACCGTAGAAGAAGGCGATTTATCCATTATACAAACGTATAGCAATACGAGTTACCCTGTAAGTGAAAGTGTCAGCGTGTTAGTTAAAGCTGGTTCTTTCCCATTAATGGCTGATAGCTTTACTTTTGAACCTGCTCAATTGCAGTTATTGTTGGCTGAATTGAATCAAGAAATTACCTCTGGTGGCGAAAGCATTATTTTCACGTTTGATGAGGCTGAAAATGCCATTATTGGTACGTTAAACGGGGAGTGTGTGTTTTCTGCTCAGATATCAGCCTCCTCTGATAATAACCGTGATGTGACCGTCACTTTAACCACTACGGTTTATGGGCCGCTTGATCATTTATCGAATGGTAATACTTCAGGTTTAGTTTCTAACACTAACGACACCATTTTTATCAATACCAGTATTCAAGGCCAAGATCGCAATGGTAGCGAGCTTAATGATCCTATTACGATAGGGGTGTCCGTATTAGATGGTGATGATCCGAGCTTAGGTACTGATCCGGGGATTGTCATTGAAGAATTAGATGACCGCGGAGAAGCCAAAACAGGACAAGTCCCTTTAGATTTAGGTTCCGATGAAATTGCGTCGATTATTATCAATGATTATCAACCACAACTAGAAGGGTTAACCAGTCAAAGTTTTCCGACCTCATACGTGGTTGAAGGGTCATTATTAACGGTATATAACGTACTTCATGAAGTGATTTTTACCCTTGAAGTTTATAGCGATGGTTCTTATTCTGCAACCCTATTCCGGCCTTTTGACCAAGGGGGGGCAGAGCACTCGGATGCAGGCTTCTTCATTACCGCATTTGATAAAGATGGTGATTCAACACCAGGTGAAATCTTCATTCAGTTTAATGATGCGGATTTTCCAACCGGTGGAGAGCACGGGGAGTTTTCCGTTACCGAAGGTGATTTAGCTCCCGATAGCTACCCTGTTACAGGGAATGTCAAAATAGAAGTACACCCTGAATCTAATGATGCTATTGACCGACTTGAAGCCAATACCGTGCACTTTGATGAAACTCAGGTTGATGCATTGATTGCCGAGATGGAGCAAGAGTTAACGACTGCGAATGGCGATGGTATAACATTTTCACTTAGCGATGATGGAAAAACCATTTTGGGATACGCCGGTGATGAATTGGTCTTAAAAATTGAATTGAGTGCATTGCCGCATTTTTATGGTGTCGATGTTTTTGTAAAGTTAACTCAATATGCTCCGCTTGATCATAAGAGCAGTGGTAATAGCGAAGGATACATTACAGTGGATGGTGACGACATTACCATTCATGCTGAGCTTCAAATGAAGGATTCCGATGATTCGCTTTTAACTGAGCCAGTTACGGTCGATATTACTATTGTTGATGGTGACGTGCCTCAATTTTCAACCGATAGCGGGACCCTCATCAATGAAACGGATGACTTAGGTCAAGTCATTCATGGGGCGGTACCGTTAGATGTAGGCTCTGATGCCATTCAAACCATCACTTTTGATGCTGAGGCAGCCGCCGCTTTCGATGGGCTGACTTCAAATGGTCAACCTACAACTGTTGATATTAATGATAATGTATTGACCTTATTCAATAACGCCGATCCTGCAGAAGCACTTATTACGGTAACTATTAATCTTGATGGTAGTTATACGGTAACAATCACTGGGCCTATTGACCAATCTGACAGTGAAAATAGTCATTTTGAACTGCCTATTACGGCAACCGATAAAGACGGTGATGAAGCCGCTGGTACGGTCATTCTTGATATTACTGATGGAAGCAATGCTTCTGGTGCTGGGGTCGGAGTGGAGTTGGGTGTGATTGAAGGTGATTTGGCCAATGCCGACAGCACTGAGTATACCAATGCTCCAACCGATAATGACTTATTCACTTTAGTGGCCGTTAATGATGATTTAGTGGCCACCACGTTAGATATTGAACCGGCAGTTTGGAACACGCTTAAAACTGATTTAGAGAAATTAACGTCCGGTGATATTCCTCTTTCGGTGACTAAAGTTATCGACCCGGTGACAGGTGTTATCACGTTAACCGCCGTTGCTGGAGCAGTGACCGTCTTTACCTTAGTTCTCACTCCAACGGCTAATGCTCAAGATGATGGTAAATCTGGTGTGAATGTTCAGGTTGAGTTTACCCAGAATGCTCCGTTAGACCACGATAAAAACTTTACCAGTGATTTCATTGAATTCGAGCAAGCGCCTAATGGCTCGACAGCCGATAACATTCAAATCACAGTACCGGTACAAGTTCAAGATACGGACGGAGATTGGTTAACCGATGAAAATGGGCAATTAGCACCAGCTGATGTCACGGTGACGATTACTGACGGGGATAATCCCATTGTGGGTGATGATGCCATGTCATTTGTTGAAATTAATGGTCAATCTTCAGAACCACAACCAGGGGCTATTACGCTTGATGTAGGTAGTGACACCATAGATTTTCTGCAATTTGAACTGACAGTCGAACAACAAGCGGTATTGGATGGATTAACCTCCAATGGGTATGACACTCTAGTTTCTAATATTGATGGTGTTATTACGGTATATATTCCTGGCGTCGATGGTGCTGCAGATATTCCGGTTTTGGTGATTACGCTAAATAACGATGCCAAAGATGGCAGTTATACAGTTCAGCAACTTGAAGCCATTGACCAGCCTGCCAATGATACTACGACGATAGTGTTGGATGTTACGGCCACAGATAAAGACAGCGATGTGAGTAATGTGGGTGAAATTACACTTAATATTACCGATGGTGCCAATGCAACGGGTGGCTCTGCAACGATCACGATTACAGAACCCGATTTAGTCAATACCGATGGTGCTTCTGAATATCCATTAGTGGGCGATAGCGTAAGGTTAATTTTAGAAGCTGGTGTGGATCGTCTACTGCCTGAAAGTGTAGTGATTAATCCTGATCCTTTAGATCAGAGTTCAACGGGGCTCAATGCGTTTTTAGCCGAATTGTCGAATGAGTTAACTTCATCAGGACAAGAAATCACTTTCATTATCAACCCTCAAACTGGGGCTTTAGAAGGTCGATTGGATGGTGGTACGGGTGAGCTAATTTTAGAGCTGGTTCTGATTTCGACGCAAGGCGATGATGGCAATGTGAATGTCGACATGGTGATCACTCAACATGCTCCTCTAGATCATAATATAAATGGTAATCAAGAAGGCCTAGTTAAAACATGTGAAGGCAAGATTATTTTTGAAGTGCCAATTCAAGCGAAAGACAGTGATGGAGATTATTTAGAGTCGGCGAGTAGCGTGACGGTAACGATTAACGATGGCGATCTGCCAGTGTTAGGGAATTCTGAGACACTCGCTATCACCGAAGTTGAACCAGATCAACCGAGTCAAGGTTCGATTGACTTAGATGTCGGTAGTGATTTGATTGCTAGTGTAGAGTTTGCTTTAACGCAAGAGCAATTGGATGTGCTGAACGGGTTGATGTCGAATAATCAAGACACTAGTGTTCAGATAATCGATGGCCAAATTATTGTGTATATCCCAGCGGAGCCGGCTAATGATGATGGGACGTATACGGAAGGTGTTGATACGCCAGTTTTAATGATTGAGCTGAATAATCTTGAAAAAGATGGCACTTATAGCGTCACTCAATATGAGGCGATAGAACAGACTAATACCGCAAATAGTGGTGGAGAAAACGACCTCAAATTGAATGTGGTCGCGACTGATTTTGATGGCGATGCCAGTGAACCAGGTACAATTCATATCGTGATTAAGGATGGTTCTGACCCAAGTTTTGCCACGGATACGGGTATTGTTTTTGATGAAGATGCCGCAGCAGGTTCTAATGGGGCCGGTGTCACTAACTCTGGTGGTCAAGTGGTATTGACGGTCGGCAGTGATGATATTGAATCCATTAAATTTGATGCTGACCAGCCGACATTTGATACTTTGACTTCCAATGGTGTGGCGACCACTTTTCATATCAGTGAGGATGGTACAACTCTGACAGTGTACGAAGTGGGAGGCAGTATCAATGACCCTATTATGGTGGTTAGCTTAGATGATCTTGAAGGAAATTATACGGTTGTCTTATATAAGCCTTTAGATCAAATTGCGGATTCGGATGAAAGTATTCTCAATATTGGTATTACCGCCACAGATACCGATGATGATACCGCACCGGGTACTATTGTGATCACAGTTCAAGATGGGACTAACGCCTCTGGATCCGGTGTTGATGCCACCTTGTCGGTAACAGAGGGTGACCTTAATGACCCTAATGGGATAATCTACCCCGGCACAGCGCCTATGTCGGAGGGGGCATTTACTATACCTGCTGTTGACGATGCGCTTGATCCAAAAACCTTGCGACTAGAAGAAGGGGTATGGGCAGCTTTACAAGCCGATCTTCAAAGTCTAATGTCCAATGGCGAGTATCTTGAAGTCTCTGAACCAACCATTGTCGATGGTGTGATCACGATTACGGCAACTGCCAATGGCCAAGATGTCTTTACTATCGTCTTGACGCCTAAGAGTGTTGATGGTGATGTGGAAGTGTCGATGTCCATCACTCAACACGGCCCGTTAGATCATGAGAATGTGACAGACAGCGACTATATCTCATTTACTCCGGCCGCTGATGGAGCGACCAACGATCAAATTCACATTACTATTCCGGTACAAATTGATGATACCGATGGCGACCCTTTAACCAATTCTAATGGTGATTCTGATCCTGTTAACGTGGTAGTGACCATTGAAGATGGTGCAGATCCGGTCTTTAAGACTCCAAGCCAAGAAACTGTGATTAATGAAGATCAAAGTGGTAGCGGACTTATCTCTGAAGGAAAAACGTTAGATCTTGATGCCAATAGTGATGCCATTGAGTCAATTACATTCGCTCTTACCGACGCTCAACTTCAAGTCTTATATGACATTACCTCTAATGGTATGGAAACCCGTGTTGACCTCGGAGTTGATGGCCGGATTTATGTGTTTGTTCCCGCTGAATTTTCTGGTGTGGATAAACCTGTTTTAGAAATTATTTTTGATAACGACGCTAAAGATGGCAGTTACACCATTCAACAATATCAGCCTATAGATCAGCCTGCCGATGATTCTTTAACAATCGATTTAGATGTGATTGCCACCGATATGGATGGTGATACTGGCAAAGGCAGTATTACGATTGTGATTAATGATGGTGCTGATCCTAATACGTTAGATGATACTGTCGCCATCGGAGTGATTGAAGGAAATCTCAATGACAATGGCGAGAGTTTGATTTATCCCAGTGATATATCTGCCGACATTAAGTTCGATATTCCGGCTGCAAATGATTATCTTGACCCATCTTCATTGATCATCTCTGATTATGATGATTTTAAAGCTGCGTTTGATGATTTGGGTTTAACGTCTAACGGTCGTGATGTTGTTATTGATGATAATTTAATCGTTGATGCTAATGGAATTATCACCATTACAGGCATCGACCCAGAAACTGGAGACATCATATTTACTATCACATTAACGCCAATATTAAAGTTAGATGGTAGTGTTGAGGTTACTGTGGTTTTACTGCAAAAAGAACCTCTTGATCATACCGTTTCAGACGATATTTCTTTCAATGTGCCTATTCAGATTGCCGATAGTGATGGAGATCAACTTGTTAATGGGCAGGGTGATTTAGCTCCTATTGAGATTACAGTGACATTTACCGATGGTGCGTCACCCGTATTGTCTAACAGTTCAGTTAGTTTCATGGAAGCTGATGAAAGTGCTACCGATCCACAAATTTATCAAGGTCAAATTTCAATAGATATTGGTAGTGATTCTATCGCTAAAATTGAGTTTGTCTCTAGTAATAGTACAAACATCACAACAGAGCTCACATCAAATGGTCAACCGGTTTTAATGGATGATGCTACGATGGGGATTATTCGTTATTATTATATTGATAATAATTCTGGTGAGCAGGTTAACGTTCTCGTTGTTAGCTTAGTCGAGACGGATGGTGTGTATGATGGATCTTATACCGTTTCACAATATCAACCGTTTGATCAAAGTGATGTTGATGGCGATGTAGTAAGCATCACTTTAGAGGTTGTAGCGACTGATCATGATGGTGACCCTAGTGAGAATGCAACCATCACTATCAATATTACAGATGGTGCGGATCCTATATTTGTCGATGATACTTCCGGTATCATCCTAAATGAATCAACCGATAGTGGAGTGACAAATTCTACAGGTAAAGTAGATGTGACAACAGGTTCCGATAATGTGAATACTATTCAATTTGCCGATGATCTGTTAGATGCAGAAACGGGGAATCTTGTTGATCTCATTTTGACGTCAAATGGCGAAGCGACAAGTTGGGTGATTACGGATTACAGTGCTATTTTGTATGCTCAAGATGGTACGACGGAATTAATCGTTGTGACTTTGGATGATAGCGGAGCTTATTCTGTCACCGTTCATGGGCCAATTGATCAGTTGGACAGTGAATCTACAGTCATTGAACTTGGATTAGTTGCTACTGATTCTGATTTAGATACTGCTGACGGCTCATTAATCTTTACGGTTACCGATGGAGCCAATGCGGCAGGCGGGCAAACTGGTTCAGTGTCCATTACCGAAAGCATCCTGCCTGGTGCTGATCTTCCTTATGAGACTCCTCCAACTAATACTTCGGATGCAATCACAGTTGACGCAGGCGTTGAGCGTTTAGATCCTTCTACGGTTCAAATTGCCAAAAAAGATCTCGATATTTTAATTAAGGAGTTGGAGACAGATTTAACCTCTAGTGGTTTGCCGATTGTATTTTCTTATGATGCTGCAACTGCCACGTTAACGGGTATGGTCAACGGTGAAGTCGCGTTAGAGATTCAATTAAGTGCGACTCAAAATAGTGATGGTCAAGGAGTTGATATTGCCTTGTCAGTAACTCAATACCTCCCACTGGATCATGATCATGATGACAGTGGCGCAAACACATCAGGTTTGGTGACGATCAATGACTCTGAAATTCATATCAAGGTACCAGTACAGGTACAAGATAGTGATGGAGATTATTTAGACGTGCCAGTCAATATTGACGTACAAATTAATGACGGTAACGACCCATCATTTAATGTCGATTCTGGTGTCAGTGTAGATGAAAGTGCGATTAATGCGGGAGGGGGTAACCATCAAGGCTCAGACCCAGATAGCACAACAGAGAGTGCCAGTGGTCAAATTACGATTGTATTAGGTAGTGATAATATTGATACCTTCAAAATCGATGCAACAGAATTTTCCAATTTGAATCCGGGCCTGACTTCTCAAGGTGTAAAAGTCGAATTAGTTGAAAATGCCGACGGTACCTTCAGTGGCATGGCGGGCGATCGTGAAGTGTTCAAAGTCACGTTTAAGCCAAATGGTGAATATACCTTTGAAATTACAGGTGGACTCGATCATCAAAAGCCAAGTCACGATACCTCTTTAGATATTCAATTACCCATTTATGCGGTAGATAAAGACGGAGATAGGGTTCCAAGCTCGGATGATTCTACAGATTATAATTCTACCAATACGATCACGGTGACAGTTAACGATGATGTCCCTCATCTTTCTGATGCAGATATTACTTTGGCTGAAGGTGAAACGGATGTTGTTGTTATCTTGCCTGAAAATGAAGGGGCGGATGGTATTTCAGCCTTATATTTAACGTTTATTGATGGAAGTGATGGAACGAACCCGGTTCCTCATCAAGCTCCATTTACTGATATTGATATTTACGATGCTGATGATGGTGGACAGCTTCTTGGTAAGCTTAGTGTGGATATCAACGGTCATGTGACATTTATTGCTAATGATAATTTAAATAACGACAATGTAGAATTATCTACAGATATTGGCGTTCGAGTGGTTGATAAAGACGGGGATGAAGATACCTCAACCGTGACATTGAATTTGACTGACCAAGACCCTGAGTTCATTTTCCCTAATCCAACTCATGGTCAAGAGGAAGATGGTCAAGAGCTTGTTGATGGTTTAGATGAATTTGATAATACCGATGGTACAGAACATTCATCTAATGGAATCCTTGTCTCGATAGAGATTGATTTAGGTGATGTCGATAGGCAAGAAAGCCTAGTTGAAGATTCATTAATTATTACCGTGCCAGAGGGAACCGAAGGTAATTTTTATTATGACGGTAATCTAATCGTCATTGTTGATGGCAAAGTTATTATTCCAAGTGCAGCGATTTCAACCACTGGGAATATCGTGTCGGTTTCCGGTGTGACCTTTGTGCCTAATGAGGATTATTCGACCGAAGGGATTACTTTCACTGTTAACGCCACCATTTCACGGGACGATAATTCATTACAAGATATCACTGGTGAACTGAATATTTCAGTTGATGGCATTGCGGATATTCCTAGTTGGGATACTACCGAAGGAACGGGCACTCAAACCGAATACATCGGTACTGAAGATAATGACATTGCGATTGATAAACTTGTCGCTAACCTGAATGATAATGATGGCTCTGAAACCCTATATTATATTGTACAAATTGCGGTGGATTATACAGGAACCTTAAATGGAACAGGCTTAGAAGCCATTACGCTTGAGGATGGAACTACGGCTTATCGCATTTCAGTGGATAATATCAGCAGTTTAACCGTCACACCGGATAAAGATTTTAGTGGTGATATCCATATCAATGCTTGGGCGCAAAGTGAGGAGCAAGCACCATTTGTCGATGGAAAAGAAACGGCACTTTCCGAGAAGCTTGATATCGTTGTACGAGTGCAACCTGATGCTGATGAAGACCTAACTCTGAAAGTCAGCCGTGTTGAGTCGGAGGAAGACGTTGCAATTAGTCTCGTTAATCTGATCACACTCAACCATCCTTCTGATAATTCCGATGATTCTGAAACCTTATATGTTCGTTTAAGTAATCTACCAACGGGGGCTGTGCTCCTATTGAATGGAGAAGCGGTCACACTTGCAGACGATGGCAGCTATGAAATTTTATATAGTGAGTTGAAAAACTTAGTCTTAATGCCACCACCGGATGCCAGTGGCGATTTCACGTTAACGGTCGAAGGGGTCGTAAAAGATATTACCACTTATGATAGTAGTACTTCCGCAAGTACTAGCGATGAATATATTACTGAGAGTAAAGACATCAATATTTCGGTGAAAGGGGTTGCAGATTCGCCGACGATTGTGATTGATGATGGAAGTGATTGGACGTTAATTAACTATGATGAAGATACAAATACTAGTGATGGTGTCGAAATTACTATTCCGGAAGATAGTTCGGCACCATTTAATTTCCATATTAATTCAGGCGAAGTAAATGCCTTACCTGGTGATAACTCTGAAACCTTAACGGTGGTGATTTCTGGCATACCAGAAGGGGTGACCATCTTTAGTAATGGTAACCCAGTGGAAGTAACGTATGTCGGTCAAGACACTAATGGCCGTCCTATGTATCAAGTTGAACTAGATAGCCTGGATAATATTCATGTACAACCGCCATTAAACAGTACGGAAGATATTGAACTGACCGCAACGATTGTCGTCACAGAAGAAGATGGTGATAGCGCGGTTTTCGAAAAAGATATTGTGATTCATGTTGAGCCTGTGATTGATTTAGATTCAGCCTATAACACCACATCAAATGGTATTGAAGATGAATTAGTGACCTTAAATTGGGCCCCGACCTTTACCGATAATCAAGAATATGTAACGGCTTTAACGCTTTCTTTACCAGACGGAATGGATGCGGAAGGCTATGCTATTTTTATCGTTACTAGCGACGGTACTCAGACGCAAGTTTTCTTTGATGCGAATGGAGATTTAAATCTTGATGCTTATGTCGGAAAGGATGGTGAACTCAATAACGGTGCGGAATTAAAAATTCAGATGCCTGAAAACTCCGATACGGACTTTACTTTAACGACCAATATTACCGTTCAGCAAGATGATGCAGATGTAGTGGACCCAGAAGATTCAGCAATAAAAACTGATATTACAGGCACTTTAAGTGTAGATGTCAAAGCTAAAGTGGAAGAAGCTGGTGACCCATATACCTCCGAAACGGGGGCAGGCAAGATTGTGATCAGTTCCGGTCTTGATGAAGATGGTGACGGTATTATTGATGATCTCGGCACAGTCTTGTGTGATTCTGACGGTGTGGTCGATTTAAGTACTGATGGGGTTGGTACCATCATGTTTGCTGAAAATGATTTCTCCAGTGAAGAAGTCATTGTTGAATTGGTCTTAGACTTCTCTGCGATTAATTTGCCTGAGGGACAAGGCTTTGTGGTCTTTGGTGCGGTAAATAATGGTGATGGTAGTTGGACGGTTAAGGATGGCAATTTAGCTAATATTCAAATTCAAGCTCCGGCGGGTTTTACTGATACCGTGAATGTCAAAGTGGTCGCTAAAGTCGTGGATCTAGGTGATAACGGTGAAGGTGATGTGAGTGATGAGGCGGTGAGAGAAGGAGAGATCGTATTAGATTTTAGCCCTAATACCAATACGAACTTAGACTTGGCCGCAGATATTATCGTCACAGATACTGTGGTAAGCGGAGTAGAAGATGAGGGTATTGATCTTGGTTCTCAAATCATGAATAACAACAGTATTTTTGTCTCAACTGACGATCTTACCGGTGATGGAGAGAATGAAATACCAAATGATACGATGACCTTGGTTATTGACTCTGCCGATTTACCAGAAGGTACTATTATTATTGGCGCTGAATATGATTTTGAAACTGGTCAATATATTTATGAAGCAACGGTCAATCTTGATGGTAGCGTCAATATCAGTGGTTTGGATTTAATTCCACCGGAGGATTTTGCTGGTGATTTCCAATTCCCAATCAAATATGTCAATACTGATCAAAAAAGTGGCGATGTTAACGAAGCGACTCAAACCATTATCGTCAATGTTTCTCCTGTGGTGGATTCCGGTGCGAGTTTAGATTTAGGTATTGAAAGCCAAGGTTTAGATAGCGATAAGCAACCGATTGATGACTCGGGGAACCCTGAGACGATTTATGACGGAGTTGCCTATGAAGATGCCACCATCGTATTAGATTTCTCTCAAGTAACCTTTGGCGATACACGTAATACGGTAGAAGAAGGTATTGAAAGCATTCATTCAATGACCATTAAAGTAGATCCTAGTAAAGGTTTCTTCGTTGATTCTGAAGGTAAGTTGGTTAGCGAAATAACACTGGGTCCAGGTGAATATTCTGGAGTTCAGTTTATTCCTAATGAAGATTACAGTGGCCCGGTTGACTTTACGTTGAGTGGAGAAATTATTGATACCGCTACCTATGACCTTGATGGTAATAGAATCGAAACCGATACGAAAGTGGTTGATGGCATTATTGTCAGTATTGACGTGATCGCCGTTAATGATGATGTGTTAGTTGAGTCAAGTGATGGTAGCAATATCATACAAGGTGAAGAAGATGAGGAAGGCGGAATTTCTTTAGCAGAAGGTACGGTTACACTGCAAGATATTGATGGATCTGAAGAAATTGTCTCCATTATTTTGACTGGAATACCGGAAGGGTTTGTGGTTAAAGGGGCGGCAAACAACGGCGATGGAACGTGGACGATTACCGGAGCCGCAGGCCAGCAATCTTTTAGCTTCGAGGGTTTAAGTCTCGTCCCACCGAAAAACTTCAGTGGCACCATTGAAGTCGGTGTCACTATTTATACCAAAGAAAAATCGTTAGATGAGATTGCAAGTTTCGAGAAAACGATAGTCGTGGAAGTGCTTCCTGTGGGCGATGAGATTGACACTGATGTTATCACTACTGCGTCAGGAACAGAAAATGAAGACATTATCTTGGAACTAGATATTACTACGGTTGATAGTCATTATTCGTATGACCCTGATGGCTATGGAGCAGGTGCTAAGGACGCTTCTATCCATGAGAACCCACCAGAAACAATTCAAGTGACCATCAGTAATGTACCTGATGGGGCAAGTTTTAGACTGCCGGAAGGGGTTGAGGGTAGCGTAATCGATAACGGCAATGGCACTTGGGTTATTACTACCGATTCTGGCGCATTGGATAATATTATTTTTAATCCTGGAGATGCCAATAATACCAATTGGGATGGACAATTAGCGTTAGATATCCGCAGTGTCGATAACGGAGTCCCAGCAGATGATACTTTAGCCATTGATACGGTTATTAATGTTGATGTTGCCCCCGTCAACGATGCACCCGAATTAACCATAGCGGATAGTGATTTAGATGCCGTGGCCAATGAGGAAATCACCATCACAGGATTATCGATTAAAGATGTTGATGTGAACGATACGGTAGGTGGTCAAATGACCGTGAAATTAACATCTGATGATGGTGTGCTATCGGTACCAGATGCTTATGCTGGCTCGGTGACAATAGAAGGTGATGATTCAGGAAACTTGATTTTAACCGGTAGCTTAGAGGCGATTAATGACCTTCTTGCGGCTGGAATTAATTTTGTTGCCGATGAGGAATTTTCTGGAGAAACCTCAATTTCGGTGACTGTGAGCGATAATGGCAATACGGGAGCGGGAGGCGAGTTGACCGATAATGGCAGTATTTCGGTGAATGTGTCTGCAGCGCCATCTTCCATGATGGCAAGTAGCTTTGCGTTAAGTTCAATGCGACCGGTACCTAATATCGCGGCAACCGCAGCTCAGTTAGCCTTGATACCGTTACTAGGGTTGCTCGGAGAAGATATTCAAGCCTTAGAGCTGGATCATATTCAAATTAATAATCTTGATTCCGGTAGAGTAGTTAACTCAGCAGGTGAGCCGCTTGGTGAGCCGCAAGAAGATGGCTCTTGGATCATTGCGGCACAAGACCTCGATGATGCTTATTTAACGGAAATGGCCGAAGGTGAGCATAACCTAGATATTGTCTCTGTGCCTAAAGAGAGTGCAGATCGAGAAGTAACCATCGAACCTCAATCAACTAAGGTTGACGTGACGATAGAGCCTGATTCAAGTACGACTCTAGAGGCGAAAGAATCGACTCAACAGTCACTGATTGTTGGGGATGATGATGGTGAAACACTAATTGGTACGTCTGGACACGATATTTTAATTGGTGGAGCGGGAGACGATGTTCTTGTCGGCGGTGCAGGTGAGGATATTTTAACTGGTGGAGCTGGAAATGATGAGCTATGGGGTGGTGAACGCTATGGTACAGGAGATGGTGAAACCGATATCTTTGTGTGGCATGCCAATGATTTGAGCGCCGATAATGTTCCTACGGTTGATATCATTAAAGACTTTGAGTTGAATATTGACCAAATTGATATAAGAGAGTTATTAACGGATGCGGAAGCTAACGGCATTCACATGGATGACTTATTGGCCGGAGTACAAGCTTCAGAGCAAGATGGTAAAATAAATCTAACGGTAAACTCTGATAAGGGCAAAGAACAAGTGATTGTGCTTGATAATATCAATACTGGAGCTCTAGGCTTAGATTCTAGCGCCAGTTCGCATGATATTTTGTCTAACCTATATCAACAGCATAATGCCTTTACGGTCGATCACTAATGAGATGAGTTCATAGACTCAGCTTAATCTAAATGCCTCTGATAGTATTCAGGGCATTTTTATTTTTTATGCACGATTATTGTGCAAAATAATTTCAGAGTCGTGGGTGAGGATTAATAAATACTATAAAACAATTGGTTAAAATAAATAATTTATTGGCATAGTTTTCGCTTAATTACAGGTAATGAATAACATCAGCTATTCAGAAAACCTGATTCGCACCAGGCAAAGACGCCTCTTAGATTCGTGATCACTGCGGTGAAAACAGTCTAAGAGGCGTTTTTCGTTTAGATGCATTATTCATTTAGAAGCATTATCGCCAATCCATTGTTCTGAATAAGAAAAGGGAAGCTGATGGTAAAAGAATGCCTTCAATTATGTTTATATTGCTAATGTGTAAGGAAAGCCTGTGTGGTGTCACCTTAGCCCGGTAAATAAATCGCTCCTAATACCGCAAGACGGGTAGCGCCAGTGGCTGCCGGTAAGTTACCCGGTAGATTGTGCATGGTTTGATGGGCGAGCCAAGCAAAGGCCATCGCTTCCATGTAATCCGAATCAATGCCGTATTTTAAGGTATTGCCAAGCTGCCATTCCGGCAATAAATCTTGCATTCTTGCCATTAATAATGGGTTTTGTGCTCCGCCGCCACAGACCAATAATTCATTCTCAGTATTATTTTGGGTTAACCCTTTCACTTGTTCAGCAATTGTGAGCGCCGTAAATTCTGCCAGTGTGGCTAATACATCTTCTGGCAGCAAAGTAAAACCAGAGAGGTGCTGTTCCAACCAAGGCAGATTAAACAGCTCTCTTCCCGTACTTTTGGGCGCCGGTAGTTGCAGATAATCTTCTGCCAATAAGCGTTGTAATAATGCGTGATTGACCTTGCCTGAACGGGCAATCTTGGCATCTTTATCGTATGGTTTTCCAAATTCTTTCTGCATCCAAGCATCCATTAACATATTGCCAGGGCCGGTGTCATACCCAGAAGTTTGGTCGCCATTAATGATAGAAATATTGGCAATGCCGCCGATATTTAAAATCACAATGTTATTTTCAAGGTGATCAAAGAGTGCTTTATGAAAAGCGGGGACTAACGGTGCGCCTTGGCCTCCTAACGCCATGTCTTTGCGGCGGAAATCTGCCACGGTAGTAATGTCCGTTTGCGCCGCAATGATGTTCGCATCACCGATTTGCATGGTGAAAGGGTAAGTGGAATCTGGCGCATGAAAAACGGTCTGTCCATGGCTGCCAATCGCGGTAATGGTGCTACGGTCAAGAGAGTTTTTGTTAATGAGTTGCTCTACAGCATCAGCAAACACTTTACCCAGACGATGATCAATTTCACCGATGTTAACCAGCGTGGTTTGTTGACCAATACATACATCCAATACGTCTTGTTTCAAGTCGGCAGGGATAGCAAAAAAATCTTGTGCCAGAAGTTGAATCGACTGTCCGTCGGTTTCTACTAAAGCGGTATCGACGCCATCTAAACTGGTGCCAGACATGATGCCAATATACTTTTCCATCGCTAACCTCTTGTACTGTGACTGAATGTTGAATACGCGTTATTTTTAACAGACTTGAGTTTTAAAGATATCGCATTAGTGACAAAATAGGGCAAAATATTTTTAATATAATGAATACGTTAAAAGGAAAACGCTATGGGCCCGTTGTGGTTAGATGTTGCCGGTTATGAATTAGAGGCCGAAGATAAAGAAATTTTAGCCCACCCAACCGTTGGGGGGGTGATTCTATTTGCCCGTAACTATCATGATAATAAGCAGCTTATAGCGCTCAATCAGGCGATTCGTAAAGCGGCGAAGCGTCCCATTTTGATTGGTGTGGATCAAGAAGGGGGCCGCGTGCAGCGTTTCCGTGATGGGTTTACCAAAATCCCACCGGCGCAAGCTTATGCTCAAATGCAAGATGGGGTAGAAGCGGCTGAACTTGGTGGCTGGTTGATGGCAGCCGAGCTCATTGCCCATGATATTGATTTGAGTTTTGCTCCGGTACTCGATCAATCCTTCCAATGTAAAGCCATTGGCAGCCGTGCATTTGGTGATGACCTTAATACCATTTTGACTTACAGCACCGCCTACATGAAAGGGATGAAACAAGTGGGCATGGCGACGACGGGTAAGCATTTTCCTGGTCATGGTGGGGTGGTGGTAGATTCACATTATGAAACGCCATTTGATGCTCGCCAGGACATTTTCGAAAAGGATATGGCTATTTTCAAAGCGCAAATTGAGGCAGGGATCTTGGATGCGATGATGCCCGCGCACGTAGTGTACCCACATTATGATGACCAGCCAGCGAGTGGCTCTGAATATTGGCTTAAAGAGGTATTACGTAACCAATTAGGCTTTAAAGGTATCGTATTTTCTGATGATTTAAACATGGAAGGGGCGGCCATTATGGGTGGACCAGCTGAACGTTCGCTTAAATCGATGCAATCAGGCTGCGATATGGTATTGATGTGCAATAACCGAACATCGGCAGTGCAAGTATTGGATAACCTGCCGATTGTTGACGTGCCAAAAGCAATGAACTTATTGAAAAAACAAACGTTTAGTTTAAGTGATTTACAGTCAGATCAACGATGGAAACAGGCTAATACGTTGATGAACCAGTATTGGGATCAACAATAAACGCGCCTTTATCTGAAATATTTTATTACATTTATGAAGTGATGGGGGTTGCTTTTCATCACTTCTACTGTAGAATCCGCCCTCAATTTTATAGAACACCTTCGTATAATTCTGCTAATTGAACTTTTTGGTCTATGATCAAAAGAGTTTTAGGTGCGGGAGTCTCTACCAGAAACCTCATATTTCTGATTACGAAGAGAAGCGTAAAACCGTTTTCTCTTTGTATCGCTACACTTTAATTTATCTTTTTCCTTTTCGGTCTTGTTTGTCCGAAGCGGGATGAGCATATCAAAGAAAAATCGTTGCGCATTCATTTAATTTTTACGAAGGATAAACAAATGAATTCACAAATGATGACTTATATCCAAGGCTTACCGAAAGTTGAGCTACACCTGCATATTGAAGGTTCATTAGAGCCCGATCTGATGTTTGAGCTAGCGAAACGTAACCAAGTGAGTATCCCATTTAACTCACCTGAAGAAGTGCAAGCGGCTTATCAATTCGAAGATTTACAATCATTTCTTGATATCTACTATCAAGGTGCCAACGTTTTAATCAATGAACAAGACTTTTTTGATTTAACATGGGCCTACCTATTGCGCTGCCAACAAGACAACGTGATTCATACTGAGATTTTCTTTGATCCACAAACTCACACTGCACGTGGTATTGCATTTGATACTGTGATCAACGGTATTGATAAAGCATTGCAAAAAGGCCGTGAAGAGTTAGGTATTTCTAGCCAAATCATCATGTGTTTCTTGCGCCACCTAGATCAAGACAGCGCCTTTGAAACTTTACGCCAAGCACTACCATACAAAGATAAAATTATCGGTGTAGGTTTAGATTCTTCAGAGAGTGGTCACCCACCAGAAAAATTCCAGCAAGTATTTGAAGAAGCGATTAAACATGGCTTCTTAACTGTTGCACATGCGGGTGAAGAAGGCCCAGCTGAGAATATTCATAATGCAATGAAATTACTTGGTGTGGCTCGTGTTGATCACGGTGTGCGTTGTGTGGAAGATGAACAATTGGTTGAACAATTAATTCAAGACCGCACACCTTTAACTGTATGTCCTTTATCTAACATTAAGTTAAAAGTGTTCCAAGACATGGCGGATCATAATATCGCCGATCTCTTACGTCGTGGTTTATGCGTCACCATCAACTCTGATGATCCGGCCTACTTCGGTGGTTATATGACGGATAACTTTGTCGCAGTGGCTGAAGCGCTACCAATGACCAATGAAGAACTAAAAGCTTTCACACTCAATGCGATTGAAGCGAGCTTTATTAGTGAAGAAGAAAAACAACGCCTAGTGGCGAAAGTTGATCAATTTTGTGCGTCAGTTTAACGCTAGATTGACCTTTTAAGATCCATTTTTATTCATTGTATTTTGCCCTTTGTTTGGAGAGATTCAGGCAAAGGGCTTTTTTATGTCATCATACTAATCGTGCTAATTATCTGAGCATCTCATTAGTGTGATTGGTATCACTCGCCTTCTTTAGCCTTGATTTTCTTCGCTCTCTTCGTTTAGCCATTGCTATCATACCCTTGTCATTGTTATGACGCTTTCCTGAATAAAAGATTACAGTACTAAATATTAATCTTATCAATTATATTTTTTCAATTGTAATATTCTCTATTTATATCAGTAAATTAAGTTATATGTTGGTATTTACGCATAAAAATGAGGGTTGATATCTGATTTTTTGCCGTTATCATTTAATAGAAATTGATTAGTGCACTAAACAAATTGTGAGTTTGTTTTGGTCAGACACTGATAAAAATCAATCACCGTTTGGGGGCTTTGTCATTGGGATAATGATTAAGAGAACCGAGCGTACAAATAAACATATAGGGCTAAGATGATTACGGCACCATGGGTTTCACAACCTAAAAAAGTGACCCCCGCTCAGGATGAGTGGACATTTAGAAAACCCGAAATAAGCGATGGCAATCAGGTCAATGCCTTGATTGAATCGTGTCCTCCTTTGGATACTAACTCTGCGTACTGTAACTTTTTACAGACTTCCCATTTCAGCGACACATGTGTGATTGCAGAGCGAGATGGTGAGATTGCAGGCTTTGTCTCCGCTTATCTTAAACCTTCAAGTCACCCACATCGGCCCGTGTTATTTATCTGGCAAGTTGCGGTTGCACAAAAGAGTCGCGGCTGTGGGTTGGCATATCGCATGATCAAATCGCTATTAGCACGTGACTGTGTTGCAGGCGTTGTCGCCATTGAGACCACGATTACCAAAGACAACCACGGTTCGTGGAATTTATTTCGCAAGATCGAGCGTGAAGAGGGTGAAGAAGGGCGCGTCAGTGTGTTTTTAGATAAACAACATCACTTCGATGGTGAGCACGATAGCGAGTTCTTATTTCATATTCCACTTGCGATGGGGTAAAGCCATTCAGTGAATTCAAGTGGACAAATCACACGATTTCACAAGTTAACAAATCAAATACACAAACTAGTAAACCAAATTTCATTAATCTTGGTTGGGCTCCGCTCAACCAAGATAAACACATAGGATGGATAGACAGGATAAATCATGAATATCTTTAAAAAGCACGAATCAAACGTTCAATGTTATGCCAATAATTTCCCAGTAGTATTTTCTTCTGCGAAAGGCTGTTGGCTACATACCGAAGACGGAGATCGCTACTTAGATTTTCTTTCCGGTGCAGGTTCATTGAACTACGGCCACAACAACCCTGTTCTTAAAAAAGCCTTGCTTGATTATATCGACCAAGATGGTTTAACCCATGGTCTGGATATGCATTCACAAGCAAAAGGGCGATTCTTAGCAAGCTTAAACGATAACATTTTGCAGCCGCGTCAGTTGGAATACAAAGTCCAATTTACCGGCCCAACCGGAACGAATGCGGTGGAATCTGCTATGAAATTGGCGCGTAAAGTCAAAGGTCGCAGTAATATCGTTGCCTTTACTAATGGCTTTCACGGTGTGTCATACGGCGCTCTTGCTGCAACGGGTAATCAACACCATAGAGGGGGGGCCGCCATGCCATTATCGGGCGTGACGCGTATTCCCTATGAAGGCTATGCTGACGTTGATGGCCTCGCTTTATTTGAAACCATGTTAAAAGATAATTCAGCAGGCTTGGATAAACCGGCCGCGGTGATTATTGAGGTGGTACAAGGGGAAGGTGGTTTAAATGCAGCTTCTAATGATTGGTTACAGCGTTTAGAGAACATCTGTAAAAGCAATGACATTTTATTGATTGTTGATGACATTCAGGCCGGTTGTGGCCGTACCGGGACTTTCTTTAGTTTTGAGCCATCAGGTATTAAGCCAGACATGGTAACGCTCTCAAAATCAATTGGTGGTTATGGTTTGCCAATGGCGATTATGTTGATGAAACCAGAGCTGGATCAATGGGCTCCAGGTGAACATAACGGTACGTTCCGTGGTAATAACCATGCTTTTGTGACGGCGGCTGAAGCTATTGATACTTATTGGCATAACGATGAGTTTGAAATGCACATTAAAGAACGTGCCGAGCAACTAAACAAAGCATTGAATAAAGCATTAACGCAATATTCAAACTTATTTGAAAAGATTAAAGGTCGCGGCTTAATGCAAGGTATTGCTTGTAAAAATGGCGATATTTCAGATCTTATTACCAGCGAGTGTTTTGCGAACGGTATGGTGATTGAAACCGCCGGACCTGATGATGAAGTGGTGAAGTTTTTTTGCCCATTAACCGTGAGTGAATCTGAGCTAGAACAAGGTATTCATATCTTTGAAAAAGCCGTTGAAAAAGTTTCGGTGAAGCTCACTAAAAAAGCGTCATGAAAGGAATCCAAGCGCATACCTTTAAGTGAGGAAGATAAGCTCAGTAACTCATTGATAGAGTTGCCTATCACTCAAATGCCGGTATGGCAATTATTGGCGATGCGCAATTAAGCATTACTAATCCACAACATTAATCCACAATGAAGTGATGTTTATCAAGGTTGTTTTTATCAACAAAGACGCATCAAACCATGCTCATTGTGAAAAATACATAAGAGTACAAGGACAGATAATGATAGTCAGAACGTTAGAAGAATGTCGAAATAGTGAACGTCGCGTTGTAGCAGATACTTGGGAAAGTGTACGTATGCTCTTGAAAGAAGACAAGATGGGCTTTTCGTTCCACATTACCAACATTTACGCGGGAACCGATACCCACATTCATTATAAAAACCACTTAGAGTCGGTTTACTGTATTTCTGGTGAAGGTGAGATTGAAGTGAAGGGTGACAAAACTTACCCAATCAAACCCGGCACGCTTTATATCCTCGACAAACATGATGATCACCAATTACGAGCTTACAAAGGAGCAGATATGGTGATGGCGTGTGTATTTAACCCACCACTAACGGGCGCAGAAACCCATGATAAAGATGGTGTGTATCCGATTGTTGAATAGGGAATAGATGCTAGGTTGTTAGTTCCTAGTTCCTAGTTCCTAGTTCCTAGTTCCTAGGTGATTGGGCTGAAAATGAATCGCTAATAGGTATCTGTGATGATTCTATTATTGATGTAAATACAGCGGCAAAGCCTAGGAACTAGGTACTTGACCCTAGAAACTTTTACGATTTGAACAAATTTACTTAATTGATCTCCAAGGAGCCTATTTTGACTTCTGCAAATAGAAGCCACACTGCCAATATTCAAAACTCAAATCATACCGTTGAAAAAATTGGCGGTACCTCGATGTCAGCCTTTGATGCTGTGCTTGATAATATTTTACTTCGTCCAGAGAACCCTTATAACCGCATGTTCGTGGTGTCGGCGTATGGCGGTATTACCGATGCTTTGCTGGAATGTAAGCGTTCGGGTAAACCGGGTATTTATCGTTTGGTAGAAAACCGTGATGATGCTTGGGCTGACGCGATGGAAGCACTCGAACAACGCATGCTATTGATTAACGAAAATATGTTTGCTGATCCTATCAGTCGTCGCCGTGCAGATAATTTTATTAAAGACCGCATTGCGCAAGCGACCAATTGTATCAACAATATCATGGAAACTTGTCAATATGGCCAGTTCTCAATGCAGCATTATTTGCCGCAAATCCGAGAGTTTTTATCTTCCATCGGTGAAGCACACAGTGCCTACAATACTTGTTTGAAGCTAAACACTCTTAACGTGAATGCCAAGTTTGTTGATTTATCCGGCTGGGATATTGAAGAGCAAACTGAGGGCAAAGAAGGTTCGAGTAACCTTGACCGTGTGATTGAAAAAGCGTTGAAAAGTATTGATCTAACAAAAGAGCTACCGATAGTCACAGGGTATGTTTATTGCTCTGAAGGGTTAATGAAAACCTATGACCGTGGCTATAGTGAGATGACTTTCAGCCGCCTCGCGGTACTTTCTAAAGCAAAACGGGCGGTGATTCACAAAGAATATCATTTAAGTACAGCGGACCCCCGTATTGTTGGCCCAGAAAAAGTACGTCCAATGGGACAGACTAACTACGATGTGGCTGATCAATTAGCTAACCTTGGGATGGAAGCGATTCACCCTAATGCCGCATCCGGATTGCGCCGTAGTGGTATTGAATTGGTGATCAAAAATACCTTTGAACCTGAGCATAAAGGAACTTTGATTTCACATGAATTTGCCCCACATCGTTATGCGGGGAACACGGATAAAGTCGAAATTATAGCGGGTAAAAATAAGGTCTTTGCGTTACATATTTTTGATCAAGCCATGGTCGGACAAGCAGATAATGTTGGTTATGAATTGATGGAAATCATTAACGATGAGCGTGTTCAATTGGTCGGAAAAGAGATGAACGCAAACTCAATTACCTATTATCTGAGCGGCAATTCTAAAAGTAAAAATAGAGTGCTCTCTCGCGCAGAAAAAGCGTTTCCTAATGCCAGAATCACCGGCAAAATGGTGGCATTAATTTCAGTGATTGGTGCATCAATCGATACTAATAAAGCACTGAGCCACGGCATGATTGCATTGATGAACCAAAACATCACACCACGCGCAGCGCACTCGTCGATGCGTAATGTGGATGTGCAATTTGTGGTTGATGATGAAAACTATGAAGCGGCTATTTGTACTTTACACGATGAATTTATTGATGATAACCGTAAAAAGGCCGCAGCTGCTTAATACTAAAAATGGTTGTTAAGTGATCAAAGAAAATCGCGCCATAAATGATACTTAAGCAATAAATGTAAACAATAAATGAAACTAGGCACTTTTTGCCTAGTTTTTTTATATGGATTTTTTTGAAAACTTGCTTATTAGTTTATATTTTAAAATAATCAAGTTGATATGCGAAAAATAAATATACCATGTTGTCTCAAAAATAAGAATGAGCATATTTTGTAGAGAACACTTCAAGTAACCCTTTAAATTATAATGACTAATGATTTTTTTAATTATAATTTTTCTTATTTTTTTATTGAAAAAAAGTTAAGCATCATTTGTCATATAAATACTTTATTGACAATTATTGGCTGAGCGTTGCAGAATCGTTTTTAAAAGGATGTAAACCAATGAAGTACGTAGTTTGTGGGTTGTAATTGGAGTGGTTATGGATAACTATGATGATCTAGCACGTTTTAAATATAAGACTAATTCTCAGTCTATTGATTTTAAAGATTTTTTTATTGAAAACTTGAAATACGAAGTTGGTGATAATCAGATCCTCAATCAACTTTGCCAAAAAGAAAGCAACGCCTCACCGTTTGATAAAGCCACACATACCTCCAAAATAGCTATGCGTAGTATGAAAAAGAATGCTTTGCATAAAGAGCTTAATGTCTCTAAAGAGATGTCACTGGCCAATTCAGTTGACTCTGCTACTTTGCCATCTACACACTATGAACATCGGTCATACTCATTAATTGATGACTTTTCTGCCATGATGACGTCTCAATTAATCACTAAAGAGACACAAGAGTACGACTCTCATGAAGAGATACACTCACTGAATGAACATTCAAAAATAGAGAGTAATAAAGTGCCGGAGCAAGACATATTATTGGACGATTTATTTAAAAGGATTTCTTCATGTCGGTAATCTGTGTTTATTCGCCAAAGGGTGGAGTAGGGAAAACGACATTAACTGCTAATTTGGCCTATTCGCTAGCTCGTACTGGGTTAAAAGTACTTGTCATTGATTTTGATGCACAAAATTCGTTGGGATTGCATTTTGGTCTGCCACTATCTGACAATCATGGGTATGTGGCACAATCATCCAAAAGCTCTGATTGGAGTGACAGCGTTTTGACTGCGGGTAGTAATATTTTTGTTCTACCTTATGGTAATGTAACAGAACAAGAGCAAACCTTGTTTGAGCATAATTTAACCACGGATGAGTTATTTTTATCTCGAGGTTTACACTCTTTATTAAATTATCCAGGGTTAGTGATTATTGCTGATCTTCCTTCTGGACGCAGCCCAGCTTTGAAAGCCTTATCACCTCTAACCACTATGTATCTGGTTCCATTATTGCCAGATACGGCCTCTCTTTCATTACTTCCTCATATTGAAAATAAACGCCTAACTAATCATAAGTTGGCTGATCATTATTTCGTCATTAACCAAGTCGATCACCGACGTAATGTGAGTCGTGATGTATCGCTATTTATGAAAGAACGATTAGGCGAAAAATTGCTAGGTGAGATACATAAAGATGAAAGTGTTGTCGAAGCGCATGCGGCTCAGAAATTAGTATTTAACTTTAACCCTGCCTCCTCTGCGGCTTTTGATATTGAGATTGTCAGCAAAAAGGTCATTTCATTATTGAGTTTAAATATTGGTAATGGCGCTATTTAAATAGTCATAACAAATTGGATGTTCATTCGCTAAAGGAATTAGCCGTGAAAAAAATACCTGTTTATCTTTTATTGCTTATTTTAATCCCAATGGCAATGCTTATTATTGTTACGCCAATGGATAGTGAAAAGCAGTATATTTTTGCACTGACAAGCTTGGTTTGTATTGTTTTACTTAATTTCAGTAAAAAGCGCAGCATTTCGATTGTGATCGTCTTGATTTCGGTCTTAATGTCAACGCGATATATCTATTTTCGAGCCTTTCAAACGTTAGAGTTTAATTCACAAATAGAAGCCATTTTAGGTGTCGGTTTATTTCTTGCTGAGCTTTACTCTTGGATTATGTTGTTGCTTGGTTATTTACAAACGGCATTTCCTCTTAACCGTAAAATTGTACCTTTACCAAAAGATGATTCCCTTTGGCCGACAGTCGATGTTTATATCCCCACTTATAATGAAGATTTAGACGTGGTTCGAGATACCGTATTAGCGGCCCAATGTTTAGATTACCCTCGAGATAAACTGAAAATTTATTTGTTGGATGATGGGAATCGAGGCGAGTTTGCTATGTTTGCAGCAGACGCTGGCGTAGGTTATATCACTAGAAATGATAATGCCCATGCGAAAGCGGGTAATTTAAATAATGCCATGAAACTAACTAATGGTGAGTTAATTTGTATTTTCGATTGTGACCATGTGTCGACCCGTATCTTTCTTCAAGCAACAGTCGGATCGTTTTTACAAGATCCTAAGTTAGCTTTATTACAAACCCCGCACTATTTTTATTCACCAGATCCATTTGAACGAAATTTATATAAAGGTAGAGATATTCCGAATGAAGGTGAATTATTTTATGGTGCCATTCAGCCAGGAAATGATAATTGGAACGCGACTTTCTTTTGTGGCTCTTGTGCGGTGATTAGGCGTAAAGCTTTAGATGAAATCGGCGGCTTTGCCGTTGAAACCGTCACAGAAGATGCTCATACCGCTTTGAAAATGCAGCGATTGGGTTGGAAATCTGCCTTTTTAGCGATTCCGTTAGCGGCGGGACTGGCAACCGAACGTTTAACTTTACACGTAATTCAAAGGAACCGTTGGGCAAGGGGGATGACGCAAATTTTCCGTGTTGATAATCCCTTATTAGGTAAAGGTCTCACATGGCAACAACGTTTATGTTATTTAAGTGCCATGTTGTATTTTCAATTTGCATTGCCAAGAATCGTTTTTATTACAGCGCCGTTGGCTTACTTATTATTTAACTTAAATATTGTGCACTCTTCTGCAGGTTTGGTACTGGCGTATGCTTTACCGCACTTTTTATTACCGGTATTCGTCAACTCTCGTTTAAATGGACGAAAGCGCTATAGTTTTTGGGGAGAAGTCTATGACTTATCTTTAGCGTTCCATTTGGTCATTCCAACATTATTTACCATGATTTTCCCTAAACGAGGTAGTTTTAATGTTACTGATAAAGGTGGAATTCTGGATAAAGAGTATTTCGATTTTCATATTGTTCGCCCTCAAATTATCGTTGTGTTATTGCTTTTAGTTGGTATTGCTGTGGGGATCTTTCGTATTTTTGATGCCAGTACTTTTTCGGCTGAGCCGGATATTGTTTGGCTCAATATTGCTTGGGGAACATACAGTTTATTCTTCTTATCGGCGGCCATTATGTTGGCACGTGAAAGCCGTCAAATGAGAAAAACCATTCGGATTGATACTGAAATATTGACGGTTATCCATTATGCCAGTGGTATCTCCTCGCAAACCAAAACAGAAAATTTATCCATGGGAGGCTGCTCTGTGTATGCTCCTGATGATCGTCACCTTAATGACCCTGTTGAGGATGTCGAATTTCGCCTGAAGTCGGGTTTGATTAGCATTCCTGTAGAAATGGTATCTTCGAATACAGACAAAATTAAATTTCAATTTAAAGAGATTCCTTTAGCCCGTCGACGAGAATTGGTTCGTATTGTGTTAGCTCGTGCAGATGCTTGGATTCAACCTTCTAAAGCACAGGATAACCCCATCAAATCTTTGGTGACTATTGCTGCTTGTACATTTGGTGCCTTTGGGGCGATGTGCAAGAGCGTGTATAAAAAACGCCAAATAAGCCGAGATCAGTTGCAAGCGGAGAGGTCGTCATTATGAAATCGATTTTAACCTCTGTCTTGCTGTGCCTCTTATCCATGCATTCTGTATTGGCTGAAACGATTAATGAGGTCTCAGAAAAAGTATCAGAAGAGCAGGTTGGCACTTTACATAGTCGTATTAGTTTATTGCAAATGGGTCGCCCTAATGGGGTTACCTTGAGCCAAGGTCAACGACAATCGGGGATGAGCTTTACATTACCCAGCGATCAGGTTATTACCGATGCGGTGTTAAATTTACACTTACAAGTTTCTAATGAGCTTGCAGAGCATGACTCAATATTAACATTAACCCTAAATGGGCAACCGTTATCCAACATTCCATTAGACAGTGCTTCTTCCATTGCCACGGTTTATCGAATAAAGATTCCTGCAATATTAGTGACATCGTTTAATCATCTCAATTTTGAGATAGAAAGCGGTGATGAATTTTTGTGTAAGCCAGAAATTATCGAACAATACAAAGTCTCTATTTTACCTTTGACGACCATTGATTTAGTTGGACAGCAATTGAATGTCGCGGCGGATTTGAATCAGTTCCCGAAACCTTTTTTTGATGAGATGCAGATGAATGCTTCTCTTATTTCTGTGTCGCTTTCAGAACGTTTCACCCCAGAACAAGTCAGTGCTGCTGCACTTATTTCTTCTTGGTTAGGGATGGAGTCTGATTATCGTGGTGTTTCATTTCAGGTGTTAACGAATAGTTTGCCAACAGGAAATGGCATTGTGATTGGTTCACCAGGAGACATTATTGATGGTTTAACGCTCCCTCAAACAGACCAAGCTCTCATTAAAATTATCGCTAATCCAAATGCACCAGCACATAAGTTATTGTTGGTGGTAGGGAGAAATGATCAGCAACTACGTTCTGCGGCTTGGCGTTTAATCCAAGGAGGTATTCCAACTAATACTTCTGAGTTGATGGTTGCGCCTCAAGTTCTTCCTCAAAGTCAGCTATATGATGCGCCACGGTGGATTAGCACACAAAGACCGGTGTATTTGAAAGAATTAATTCGCCAAGATCAAGCCATGACAGTTGATGGAATTTGGCATGATGCTTTAAACGTTTCTTTTAGGGCTGCCCCCGATTTATTCTTATGGGACGGTGATAGTATTCCGATGAAAATCAATTACCGTTTTCCTTCAGAAAGCTGGATTGATGAAGAAAAATCATTTTTAAATATGACGTTTAATCATAAATTTTTAGATGATTTACCGATGAATAAACAAGGCGGATTAGAGAAAGTTTGGCAAATGCTGGGTGGTGATATTCGTCAAGAAAGCGTGGATATTCCTATTGATCCTAAATTGGTTTACGGTGACAACCAATTATCTTTATATTTTAAAGTCACGACAAAAGCCGATACTTTATGTAATGACTTTTTAAATTCCAATGCTCAAAGTCAAATTAAAGAAGATTCTTGGATCGATTTTAGCAAGACTAGACATTTTACCTTATTGCCTAATCTTTCTTATTTTGCAGGGTCATCTTTTCCTTTTTCTCGAATGGCTGATTATTCTGAAACCACCATTTTACTACCCTCCAAACCGGCTAATGCGCATATTGCTACATTACTCGATATGGCAGCCCGTTCAGGAAATGACACCGGTACGCCATTAGTTCATAACCGTGTGTTCTTTGGAGTACCGGATCAGGGGGATGAGGCACTCATATCTAAAGATATCCTCGCGATTTCTACAATGGACCAACAACATTTTAATGGTCAGCTATTGAGCCGTTCTCCTTTTGATACACAAGCTAAAACATTAACAGTTCGTCAACCCACGATGAGTGAAAAAGTAATACGCCTTATTAAAGGTGATTGGGATTTACATGGTGTAGAGGCCGAGCGTTATTCTTCATCTAAGCAATCTTGGCGTGGCTTCGTGAGTTATCGTTCTCCATGGAACCCTGAACGAGTGGTCGTGCTTGCTTTAGCGAGTGATAACCAGCAACTCATAAGGTTAAATCTGGATTTAAATTCGAGTGAGATTGCATCACAAATACACCATGATATGTCGATTATTACTGATGAAAATGGAGTGCGGAGTTTCCAAGTAGCCCCTCAGTTCCCTAGCGGTGAATTGCCATGGTATATGTTGATTATTTGGTATGCCAATCAACATAGTTTTCTACTGGCCTGCTTGGGTGGGCTGATTTGCTTAATTGCAGGTTTTACTTTTTATAATATTTTAGTTTCGCGGTCTAAACAGCGTCTGAATCCTGAACATGAGAACGGGTGGCATAATGAAAAATAAACAATCACAATTATTGTTGGCTGTATTACTGGGGATTTCAGTTCAAGCTCTTAATGTTAATCATGTTCAAGCTGCTGAGAATGATGCTTCTATTAAGATTTTACTTGATCAAGCTAATTATTGGCACAATCAACATCAAGATAATTTAGCAACGGAGTCATTGAAGAAAGTACTCACTGCTGATGCAAATAATGTTCAAGCATTATATTTAATGTCGTTATGGTCTGAACAAAATGGTGATATTCAAGAGGCTGAACGTTGGAAAGCAAGGTTGAAACAGGTTGCGCCGGACTCTTCTCAATATCAAGAGTTAGCAACGATGAGCCAAATAAAATCACTTTCATCGGGGCAGTTAGCTTTAGCTCGTAATCAAGCCAATAGCGGCAATATTACGGCGTCTTTAGCGACTTGGCATAAACTTTTTAATGGTGAAACTCCACCCGTTGGTTTAGCACCAGAGTATTATTTAACCATGGCGGGTGACTCTACGTTATATCCAACAGCATTAGAAGAATTAACGACATTACATCAACAATACCCGGATAATACCGCCATAGAAGTTGCTTTAGGGAAAGTACAAACCTTTAAACCTGAGACTCGGCGTCAGGGGATTGAAAGATTACAGACGTTGGCTAATAGTAATAAAGATGCCGATAATGGCTTGCGAGATGCTTTGTTATGGCTTGCTCCTAAGGTGACAGATGAAGGTTATTATCAAACATGGATACAACGTCACCCCCAAGATAATGCAGTATTAATTCATTATCAAAATAGTGTGTTAGGGACGGTAAAAACCTCTGGTTATCAAGATTTAAACCAAGGCAATTTAGCGCAAGCTGCGACACAATTTCAAAGTGTTCTAAAATCTAACCCTTCTGATGTTGATGCTTTAGCTGGGATGGGCTATGTACGTTATCGACAAAAGAATTTTGCGGAAGCAGAGCAGTACTTAAGACGTGCAGCTGAGCAAGGTGGTACTGCGGCAGTTGAGTATACCCAACAAGCTAATGAAGCCGCTTTCTACCGCCAGCTAGAGTTGGCCAAGCAAGCTGCTCAATCCGGTGATCTTAATAAAGCATTAGCGTTAAGTGAACCTTTAGCTCGTCGCTCTGGTTCGCAAGGGATTTCCGCACAATTATTTCGTGCTGACGTATTAGCACAAAAGAAAAACTACCCACAAGCCGAAAGCACATTAAAAAATGTCTTACGTACAGAGCCAAGAAATGCTGCTGCCAATGAATCTCTTTATTATGTTTTACGTGCTCAAGGTAAAACCGCAGAGGCGAATAAGGTACTGAAAAATTTACCCCAATCCGTCCAAGCTAAATTACAACCACGAAATAATTATCAAGCGATACGCGATAACGCGACCCAAGCATTAAAAAACAATCATCCTGAGCAGGCGATTGCTATTTTACAAACTGGGATTTCAACCATGCCAAGCAATCCGTGGTTACGTTTAGACTTAGCCCGTTTATACGACGCTCAAGGTTTAGATATTGAAGCTAAAGAGGTAATGTCTCCTCTTTATAGCCAACCACGTAATGGTGCGCAAAGTTTGTATGCCGCAGCCCTTTTTGCTAGTGATCAAAATGCTTGGCAGCAAGTGCAAACCTTTCTCAATAAGATCCCTCGTAACCAACAAACAGCGGAAATGAAACAGCTTTTGCAGCAAGCTCAATTTAAAGAACAGTTGCAAGTTGCAGAGCGAGATATAGCAAGAGGTGACAAAATCCAAGCTTCTATTCAATTAGAAGGACTCACGTCTTCTGTTGTTGGCCAACCTGCTTATGCTGGGGAGTTAGCCAGTATGATGGTGAGGGCTGGGGATATTAATTCGGCAGTTGATGTTGTTAATAACAGCTTATCGGAAGGGATCAAGTCCAGTATTAACCAGTATAATAATCATATTGCAGTCTTATATCAGGCAGGCTTAACCAGAGAATCATTGGCGTTATTGAATAATTCAACATTTAACAAAACCAGTACTCAAGAGGCACTTTCTGACGCACATAATTTGTATGTTATTCGAGATGCCAAAGCGTTCAGTGATAAAGGCCAGTATGCCACAGCTTACGATAAGTTAATTCGCGCCTTGCAACGTGACCCTAAAGATACGCAGTTAATGTTAGCCATGGCACGTTTGTATCAAGCAGGGAATATGAATGAAGAAGCTGGAGTGGTGTATGACTATTTACTTCCTCAAGATACTGCCAGCCAAGAAGCTCGAATCGGGGCGATTAATGTTGCATTAGCGGAGAATGATGTTGAAAGGGCGAAAGCATTATCCGAAGGTTTAAACGATAAGCACTCTCCTGAGAATTTATTGTTGCTAGCCCGCATATCAAAAGCTGATGGTAATCATCAACAAGCGCTTGCTAATCTGCGTATTGCGCGTGGTCAACTGGTTGGTTTAGAAAATAATACGTTAACGACTTCTCCGATGATTGGCGGTCAAGTGCTTGCGGATAACCCGTTTAACTCTTCTTACGGAAAAACCATGCCATGGCAAGTCTCTTCGGTGTCGAATTCCTCTCTGGTTTCAAAGAGTAAAACTAATGAACGTTTAGATTTACCCCCAGAATCGACACAAATGAGCACCTTAAATCAAGTGAATATGATGCTTGATGACCTCAATGATGATACCGCAACGTGGATTCAAGGTGGCCTCTCTGTACGAGGTAGAGATGGTGAAGATGGCTTAAGCAATCTCACGGAGGCGAAAGCACCGTTACAATGGACAACCACTGCCTTTGACGACTGGCGCTTGGATATTAACCTTGTTCCGATTTCTTTAAATGCGGGAAGTACTTCTGGTGATGCCAGTCGTCGCTTTGGAACCGGCGCTTTAATTCAAGGGCAAGTCGCACAAGCGAATGGGGTGTCAACGTTATCAGGAGATACCTTACCAGATGTGGATTCACAAGGATCTCAAAGTGTGGCTGGGGTGGAATTAGGTTTTGCACTGACAGGTTATCAATTTAAATTTGATTTGGGTACAACCCCACTTGGGGCTGAAATGAACACCTTAGTGGGGGGGATTCAATGGTCGCCGCAAATAACCAATCATAGTAAGGTGATTGTTAAAGGGGAGCGTCGAGCGGTCACTGACAGTTTGCTTTCTTATGTCGGAGCTCACGATGAGTATTCGGGTAAAGAGTGGGGACAAGTCACTAAAAATGGCGCGAGTGTTCAATACAGTTATGATGACGGCCGTGCTGGATTTTATGCGGGTGGTGGAATATGGAGTTTCTTAGGAACCAATGTCACCAGTAATAACAGTGTCGATTTTGGTGCGGGGGTTTATTTCCGTCCTTTAAGTATGGATGACCGTGAGTTTAAAACTGGCCTTAGTGTTAACTATATGAATTTTGATAAGAATTTAAGTTATTACAGTTATGGTCAAGGCGGGTATTTCAGCCCGCAAAACTACATTAGTATTGCCTTTCCGCAAGAGTATAAACAAGAATTTACCAATTTGGATTTAGTGTTAGGTGTGTCTGTGGGATATCAATCTTATAATGAAGATTCCAGTGCCTACTTTAGTAATAATTCAGATCTACAAGCTCAATTAGAAAGTTATGTTGCAGCTGGTCAAGCAGAGGAAGCTTATTATAGTGCTAACAGTCGAGATGGCCTCAGCTATAACTGGAGAGCCGGTTTAGACTACAAAATTAATAAGAAAACACGGATAGAAGGACGTGTCAGTTACGATACTTTTGGTGATTATAATGAATATATTGCCTTTTTATCTTTCAGACACATGCTAGGTGGAGAGTAAAGGATGGTCAAGTCATCAAAGATTGACGTTATTACGGAGCCATTAGCATCTTCTTTTTGGTTGGCTATTTTGCATAAGGTGCTCCTGCAATCGGAGGAGCACGATAGGGAAGGAATTTTAAAGGAACTGGGCAAGCTCATGGCGAAGACCTTCCCTATGTCTCCGGTAAAAACGTTGCAACAATTAGAGTCGCAAATGAATGCCCATGGCTCCGATTTGGGGTTAGGGATGATCCAATTAACCGCACAACAACAGGCATTAGCTATTGAGCAGACACGTAATGGGACTTGCGAGTATGACTTTGATCAGCCATTAGCGGTATTAATGGCTGAAACGTACTTGGTATGGATGAAGCAGCAAGGGGCCAATGATTCACATATAACAGTATCAATCGAGTCTGTTTCTAAAGATAAGATGACATTCCTTTTTCACGTAATTCGTTAAATTGAGTGGTGGATAAAGAATGAAAATTTCCATCTTAAGACTGATTACCTCGATGCTATGCTTCATGGTGTCTTGGCAGGCTCATGCCTCATCTGATATTGATTGGATACATTTTAAAGCCAAGTTCTTAATGCAAGATGGCCGAGTGTTAGACACTGGAAATGGCAGTGTAAGTCATAGTGAAGGCCAAGGTTATGGTATGTTATTTGCGGTCGCTGCAAATGATAAACAAAGCTTTCAACGCATTTGGAACTGGACAAAGCAATCTTTACAAAACCCCCAATCTCAACTCTTTTATTGGAAATTTAACCCAATCCTTTCCGAGCCATTGGAAGATAAAAATAATGCGACAGATGGCGATATTTTGATTGCTTGGGCTTTACTAAAAGCCGGTAAAAAATGGGGGGGAACTTATACTGAAGAATCAGAGCAGATCTTTCAAGCAGTGATGAATCATACTGTGATTGATTTTGCAGGTAAAAAAGTGTTGCTGCCAGGAGCCCATGGTTTTCGATTTGATGACTATGTTTATTTAAACCCTTCTTATTTTATTTTCCCTGCTTGGAAAGATTTTTATGCGCACACGGGCTCAGCAGAATTAAAAGCCTTGATCGAAGATAGTGAAACCTTGTTATCTAAACAATATTGATCCTCTCCTTATTTAGCGACAGATTGGGTAATGTTAAGTAAAGAAGGACGTTTAAAACCGGCTAATAAATGGCCTGCTCGTGTAAGTTATGATGCAATCCGTATACCGCTTTACCTCAAATGGTACCAACCAAAGAGCCGTTTATTAACGCCTTGGGCTCAATGGTTTGAGAACTTTTCTCGCTTAAATACTCCAGCTTGGTTGGATATTGAAAAAGGACAAACCGCAGACTATATGATGCGTGGTGGTTTATTGTCGGTCAGAGATCTGACGTTGAATAGTTTGTCTCCTGCACAAGCCAAGATAAACAATCACGATGATTATTATTCGGCTTGTCTAAAGCTACTGGCGGTTCTTGCCCAAGATCAGTTTTAAATTTAGGCTGTTCTGCATCTTAATTTTATTGTTCTAACTAGTGACAATTATTATCGATAATAAATCACGAATTACAGGATTAAAACGGATCTAATGTGTTTTATATGTCATGATTAGAGTATGCCGTTTGGGTTTGCAAAGACAATTCTCTATGGCGGCATCGCTTAGAAATAACTTTATTTTCACACTGCATATAAGAGAACCATTATGAAACTTTTAGTTCGTAACCTTGCTCGTCAAACGACCGAAATGGAAATGCGTAAAATGTTTGAAGAATTTGGCGAAGTCGGTGAGTGCACGCTCGTGTTAGATCAAGAAACGGGAGAATCGAAAGGGTTTGGTTTCGTTTATATGCCCGATCTTGATCAGGCGAAAACAGCAAGGTTTGCGTTAAATGGTAAAGAAATCGATAACAGCAAAATTAAAGTGAAAGTAGCAAGTTAATCGTTGAATTTACCTAGTGTTATCGTCGTTGTAAGGTGATCAGTAGGATACCAAATAAGATCATACTGGAAGCCAATACAAAAGAGAGTGTGATGGGTTCTTGAACAAAGACGACACCCCCTAAAGCGGCGATAACAGGGACAAATAATTGTACGACACCTGCTTGAGTTGCACTTAGTCCTTTAAGTGCAACATACCAAAGGGCATAGCCAATTCCAGAAGTGATCGCACCTGAGATCAGGGCTAGCCACACGCCAGTTTGAGTCAGCGTGTGCTGAGTGGTAAGAATATAAACCAATAATCCGATGCACATTGGAAGGCTACGAATAAAGTTACCTGTCGTCGCAGTAAGAGGATCGATACTGCTTTTCCCTCTAATGGTATACCCCGCCCAAGCCACACCCGCTATCGACATTAATACCAAGCCAAATAACGATGGGCTCGATAGGTTAGGAAGCATTAAATAAACCAACCCTGCAAACGCTAATATTATGCCTGCCCATTCGACTATTTTTAATCGATGGCCTTGAGCTAGTTGATAGACAATCATAGTGATTTGGACAGCACCAAATAAAATTAAAGCACCAGTCCCTGTCTCAACAGAAAGATAAGCAATCGAAAAACTTAATGCATAAATAAAGAGCAACCCTGCGGAAGTATTACTGCCTGCAAGGCTCAAGGGTGATTGGATGGAGGGCTTGTGAAGAACATAATGTTTGGTCAGTAGCACTAAGGCTAACATGATAGCGCCAGAGGTTAACCGCAAACCGGTAAAGCTTAATGAATCAATATTATTCTCAATCAAAGCGATACGGGCAAGAACCGAATTTGCAGCAAAAGCTACCAAAGCAAACAAGGTAAAGCATAAAGTAATAAGGTGCTGCTTGGTTGGGTGAGTCATTCAAATGGCTTTTGGGTGGTTAAGTAAAAGGCAAGCATAGTAAGGTTCGCGGGATTAAAAAAGGAAGAATCTGATCTTCCTTAGTTGATTTTGATATAAATGAAGTGATTGTTATTTTTACGCGTGATGATTTAGTGCTCAGAATGCGCCGTAGAGTGATGACTCATACCCACCATGACTTTTTTTACCGGTACGCTCATCGTTTCTGTTTCGCCATTATTATAATTGAGAGTGACCGTGATATTTTGTCCTTCAATCAGTGGTTGTTTTATATTTAATAACATGATGTGGTCACTACCTGGCTTGAGTTGGACTTCACCATGCGCAGGGATCGTAATGCGCTCAACTTGACGCATTTTCATCATATCTCCCACTTTTTCAACGGTATGCAATTCGACTTTCTCAGCGGCATCGGTGTGAGCGGCAACTAATGAACGTTCATTGGCCATGTGGTTTTCTATGGTCATGAAAATGGCACTGTTTACAGCGTTGGGCGCGGTTGCTCTGGCGTAAGGCTCATCATATTTAAGACCATCGTGAGCGAATACTGATGGGCTAAGTAGCAGACTGGTAAGTAACACAGTGTTGAGTAATAGAGAAACAGGTTTCATCTAGAAGTTTCCTTTTTCTATTTGTTGAATAGCGAATATAAGGGGTTGTGGGTTCATTGTATGAGGGACTTTTTTAATGATGGCCCCGTTAGGATGTACAAAATAAAAATATGAGCTGTGATCTATGGTGTACTTCAAGGCGGATTCTTTGAGTTCCGTTTTCTGAAATATCACCCCATATTGCTGTGCTAGCGAGGTGATGGTGTCGAGCGAGCCCGAGTAACCTTCAAGGTTTGGATGAAAATAATGCGCATAAGCTTGCGTATCTTCACCCTTATCGCGCTCAGGGTCTAAAGTAATAAAAATAGGGCGAATGTGACTTAACTCAGATGGGGTTAATTGCTTCATGGCGGCTGAGAGCATCGCTAACGAAGTCGGGCAAACATCAGGGCAACGAGTAAAACCAAAATATAAAATCCGAATACGAGGATCTTGAGGGTCGAATATATTGACCGCTGAGTGATTAGCTCCTTCTAAAAGCTGAGTCGAATGCAAGGTGGATGGTACAGGACGGTTTTGCAGATACACGCTCAAGGCAGCCCCACAAGCAAATGCGATAAGTAAGCTCACAATCCATGATTTTTTCATTTTTCCATCCTGATAGAAGTGTAAACATGATGACCATCTTGGTCGGTTATGGTGCCTATCCACGTCATTTGAGCATCAGTACAAATGGGTAAAATAACCGAGCCTTCATACAGACCATTTTGTTGTTTTGGGAGCGGGAATCTCACTATCCCTAAATCCATCTCTAAGCCACGTAATGTCAGTATTAAGCTATCACTATTATTGTGTGGCCAATTGACTTGAATCTGGCTTTCTTTTAGTGGTTGCGCAATATCTGTATCTAAGGTGATGGTGATGCCTTGCTGTTGGCAGCTTTTGGTCGAGAGCGCGCAATATTGAGATGGTGCGGCAGGCAATTGAGCGAATGGTGATGATGAGGAGAGCCATTTAGGCAGATAAAAACCCGCTAACCCAGCCACAATAAGTAACGCTAAGAGAGGAATAACTGAGCGGTTTTTGGTGGCGGTTGGTGCAAGTTCTGGCATAAGTTCGGTATTATCAATAATGATGTTAACGATGATTAACCGAATATTAACATGAGACTGTGGGCGGTGGGGAATTTATCCTAATTTGTTGAGCGAAAGAGCACAAAATAAAACGTCTAGAAACCGCGAGGCTCCTAGACGTTGATAATGAGGCAAACGTTGATAACGAGATAAGCCTTACTAATGAGGCTATTGCTTGGTCTGTGCCACTTTTTCTAATAACCAAACAATACCAATACCGGCTAGCATGCAAACAATCGATATGACTAGTTGCGAGGGTTGTCCCATAATCTGTTCAAATTGATGCGGCCATAAATTTTGTTCCACTAAAGGAACACGCGCACCATGTGAATCAATACGCCAGCTAATCGTTTCTTTCCACGGCCAAATTTTAGGTAGTGTCCCGACCATTAACCCAGTTAAGAAGACCAAAGTTGCTGCACGGTACTTATTTAATAGCCAAGATAATACGTGAGAGAAGCTGAGTATCCCAACGACAGTACCAAGGGTAAATAATCCTAAAACGGGAATATTGAGTTCTTTTACCGCGGTCAGGATTGTTGGATAAATACCTAATAATAGTAAGATAAAGCTGCCTGAGATCCCCGGTAGAATCATCGCACAAATGGCAATGGCACCAGCTAAGATTAAATTAATACTGGTTGGTTGCATATCGATGGGCTGTAAAACCGTAATGGTATAAGCAAAGCCAACGCCAATGAACAAAAAGAGTACGTGAATTAACCGTCTTTCCTCGACCTGCTTTAAAATATGGACAACTGAAATCAAAATCAGGCCAAAGAAGAAAGACCACAATGGAATAGGGTGGGTTACCAGTAGCCACGAAATTAACTTCGCTAAGGTTAAAATACTGGTCAGAATACCGCCAAATAAAGCAAGAAGAAAACCTGCATTAATATGTGTCAGTACTGCTTTAAACCCCTCACGTTTCCATAGCTTAAACAAGCTAGGGTTTACTTTTTTAATGCTGTTTAGCAAAGTGTCATAAACACCGGTAATAAAAGCAATTGTACCACCAGATACCCCAGGAACTACATCCGCAGCTCCCATCGCGAGACCTTTTAGGTAAGTGAAAAGATAATTCATAGATCAATACCGTTAAATCAAAGTCCATATTGCTTATGGACGGACAAGGATGAGTAGATTGTCATGAATTATGCCAAATAAAAAGCTTTAGTCGCTGTTATTTAACAACTTTTATTGAAAAGCCCACCAAAATGCTTGATAAAACGCATCTTTTGCTTCTTTTTCAATCATTAAGCCATTACTCGAAATTAGCCGATCAAAGGGCCAAGTCATGATTTCTTGGATAGATGCGCGCAATTTGGGTTTATTCGTAAACTTACGTCGCACACGATACGGTAGCGTGAGTTGATTACGTCCGCCTTGTACTAAAGTCGTGAATTTTTGACCTAAAGGCAAGTGGGATTGCAGCGCGACTAGGTTATTACTGATAAATAAGGTGCGACTGGCCGGGTCACAAAAAATCATTTGATTGGGAGATTCATCGTTTTCTATCGAGGTTTGTAGGATTTGCCCTTGCCATTGTTTTGGGGTTTGGTGAGAAAGGACACCATCAAAATTCAAATCGGTTCGCTTTTCGATTAAAGCATGAGGGGCAAAAAAATAGGCTTTTGAATATCCCAGCCACCATTCGGAAAGATGGTGATGATAGGTCGGCGTTGATGAGATGATAAATTTGACTTGGCCAAGTTGCGAGAGGGCTAACTGACATTGAGTGGTCAGTTCAATCGGGGATAAGATCATTAATTCTTCATTATCGAGTTTAATGATGACCATACGTTGGATATGCGTAAATCCAAACTTACGATAGGTTTTATCGATATACCAAACTCGGTTGGTTTCCCATTCTGTAAACATCTGGCTTGCTTCCTTGCAAACAAAAACAAAAACACATTGGAGTTTATCTCAAAATTTACCAGACTAGTTAGTGATTTATACAGTATTTTATTGCGCTAATACCTTAACGATACACAAACTGTCTTTTGTTATTCGCAACAAATAGGTTTATAAATTAGGATAATAAGTATATGTTTTATATTGAAATTTAAATCATTCAAGGAACTGGAAATGAAGTTATCGTCGATTGCCTATTCACTTTTATTGAGTTTACCTTTTATTGCACAAGCTGCGATGATTCACCCTAATGACCAGTTAGCAGAAGATCAAGATTTAGTCCGGGGTAATGGAGCAGAGCCGGCCACGCTCGATCCTACTTTTGTGAACTCAGGGATGCCAGGAGATATTATTGCCAATGATATGTTTGAAGGTTTGTTAATTGAAGACTCTCAAGGCAAGATCATTGCAGGCCAAGCGAGCAAATGGAGCGTCTCTGACGATGGGAAAACCGTCACTTTTACATTACGTGATGGGATAACATGGTCCAATGGGCAGCCAGTATTAGCATCGGATTTTGTCTTTGCATGGCAACGGGCTGTCGATCCTAAAACGGGCAATAATACTGGTCATTACTTTACCACTGCTAATATTGAGAATGCAGGCGCTATTTTAAAAGGTGAGAAACCTAGTTCTGCCTTGGGTATTAAAGCGGTAGATGCAAAAACCCTCCAAGTGAAGCTAGAAAAACCGACACCTTATTTTTTCAGTTTAATGAGTATTAAAACCTTCTTTCCATTGCCACAAAAAGTGGTTGAGAAGCATGGTTCACATTGGACTCGGCCTGAGAATATGGTCACTAATGGTGCGTATAGTTTAGTAAAATGGGTGCCGAACGAATATGTTGAAGTCGTCAGAAATCCACACTATTGGGATAATGAGCATACGGTTATCAATAAGGTCACATACCTTGGTCTCGCTTCACAAGCGGCTGAATTAGCTCGCTTTCAAGCAGGAGAAATTGATATGACGAATCGGGTGCAATTAGATTATTATCAAAAACTACTGAAAGAAAATCCTGACCAAATCAAAGCTCAGCCATTATTAGGGACATATTTATATTCTTTTAATACCAAGCATAAGCCATTTGACGATGTGCGAGTACGCCAAGCTTTGAGTATGGCAGTCGACCGCGATATTTTGGTCGAAAAGATCACCGGTCAAGGGGAGCCAGCCGCTTATTCTTTAGTGCCCGAAACCATTCCTGATTATCAATTAGCGATGCCTGATTTTTTCAAATTGACGTCAAAGCAGCGTATGCAAAAAGCCACTGAGTTATTAAAAGCTGCTGGGTTTGATCAGCAACATCCGTTGTCGTTTACTCTGACGTACAATACCAGTGAAAACCATAAAAAAATCGCATTAGCTTTAGCCTCAATGTGGAAACCGTTGGGAGTGAAAGTGGAATTAAGAAATATGGAATGGCAAGGTTATGTGGCAAGTAAAGCGGTGGGGGATTATCAAGTGGCCCGCTCGTGGATGTTTGCGGATTATCCAGAACCATCAGGACTTTTAAATAATTTTACTTGTGCTCATGTTGCCAATGAAAGCGGCTATTGCGATCCTAAGTTTGACGCTTTAATGGCACAAGCAGCGAATGAAACAGACAAAACACAACGTTACCAACTTTATCATCAGGCGGAAGATTTACTCAATCAAGCCGAACCTTTTATTCCTTTGCACCATTATATGCATACCCGGGTGGTACGTGAAACGTTGAAAGGGCTGCCAGAGAATAACCCTAAAGGTAATATTTATGCCAAAGACATGTATTTTGTCCAGCCTTGAGTTGTCGCGAGTTTTTGAGTCATGAACTGAGTCACTAAAAGGAGCCTAACCGCTCCTTTTTTGATGAATGGAGAGTGGCTTGAGAACAGAAAAGTACTCGAACATTTACTCTATTAATAGCGCTGATGTGTCTTTTATTCATTAACCTCACTGCGGATAATTAAAAGTTACTCAATACCGTACTTTGAGCATCTAACTTATTTAAAATCAAGGTAATAGGCCAGTTATTGACTGATGATCTTGCCTTGTTACCCATCCCCAATTGCGGCATTGAAAGAAAGTATTCAACCTTAAGTACCTGATAGATATTTTTATTACCTATATATCAGAAGGTTAAATTTGTTATTGTGACACTTTTATCCGAAGTTGAGGGTAACTATCTGAAAATTAGATAGATATTATGTTTCTTCATTCGGATTAATGAGTATAATTCCCGCTTATTATTACCTCCAGTATTGTAGAATTTATAATGAACTCCATCGAGATTGAGCAACAAGCCTTATATCAACAACCTATTCATAAAGTATTTTGGCGCTTTACCATTCCTTCTGTGATGGCGATGTTAGTGAATGGCCTGTATCAGGTCGTCGACGGTATGTTTGTTGGTCATTACATTGGTTACGAAGGCTTAGCAGGGATCAATCTTGCTTGGCCTTTAATTGGAGTTGTAGCCGGGCTGGGTATCATGATCGGCATGGGCGGTGGTAGTGTGGTGTCTATTTTTCGAGGTGAGCAAAATGCTCCACAGGCTCAATCTGCATTATCGACCAGCTTATGGTTATCACTAATATTTGGTTTGGTCGCTTCCTTTTTATTGCATTTGGTTGGTCATCGGGTGTTGTTGGCTCAAGGTGCGACACAACAAGTTTTATCTTTAAGTTCTGAATATGTATCGGTTTTTTCTTGGGGAGCGATTTTTACGGTTGCGGCGGCGGCCTTACCCATGCTGATTCGCAACGACAATAGTCCTAATTTCAGCACACTATTATTGGCGATAGGCGCGGTGCTGAATATTCTTCTTGATTATGTCTTTATTGGTATATGGAGCATGGGATTAAAAGGGGCAGCCATTGCGACTTTGATTTCTCAAGCGTGTGTGGTGGTGATTGCCGTGGGTTACTTTTTCTCTAATCAAGCTTACATTCGTTTGAATATTAAAGCACTGCAACTCAATATTAGCCTTGCGCAACGCAGTGTGTCTTTAGGGGCATCAAGCTTATTGATGTTTTTCTATTTTGGTTTTATTGCGGCGGTTCATAACAAGTTATTACTTGAGTTAGGCTCACCTTTACATGTTGCGGCCTTTGCGGTTATTGGTTACCTCGGCACCTTGTATTACCTGACCGCTTAGGGGATTGCCAATGGTGCACAACCATTATTAAGTTATTTCTTTGGGGCCAAACAAGGCGACAAGGTAGCTGCGGTGCTAGCCATCGCCTTAAAGGTGGTGGTGTGTCTTGGAGTCACGGTGGTGATAGGGTTAAACCTATTTCCAGAAGCGGTGGTGAGTTTATTTAGTCGCCAAGATCAGGCGCTATTTGATGCCACCACCCATGCGATGAGACTGCACTTATTTGCTCTCGCTCTAGATGGCTTCATCTTTGTGACCTCGGTTTATTTTATGTCGGTTAACCAAGGCGGGAAAGCTTTGTTAGTGTCGGCGGGCAATATTTTAATTCAACTACCGTTTTTGTACTTCTTACCTCAATGGTTGGGGTTAGATGGTATTTGGTTAAGTGTGCCACTTTCTAATGTTGTGCTATCGATGGTTATCATTCCGATGCTCTGGGCCGATGTCCGGAATAAACAACAAGGATTAACTCACTCTTCCATGGAATCGGTTAGCCGCTGATGTGTTGACTCGGTGATAACGGTGTTTTTTTTCGTAGCCAACGTCCCCAAGGGAGCATCAAAAGGGCAAAAATAGTCACCGCATATAACATGCTCCAACCGAGACAAAGGAAGACGATGGTGCAAAGAACTGTGGAGAAGCCGGCCAAATATTTTGCCCACCCGCTGAGTAATCGGAACGCTGACACCATGGCTAACAAGTACAGGAGCACAAAGACGCTGTTGGCTAGCTTAACGAGCAGTTCAAGATCTAAGTTAACAATATGACCAAATGAGATAGATAAAAACAACACCAAAGCCACCATATAAGTCGCATAAGACGGAACACCGCGAGGGGACAGTTTTGCAAGACGGCTGGTGGGTTGATAGTCACGGCTTTGTGCCCAGACTAACCTGATCATACTTTGGCTATACAGATTAATACTGGCAAAACACGCAAAATAACCAATGACGGTAATGACAATGCCGAGTTTATTACCGAGTAATTGTTCGCTGAGCCAAGGAATGGAGCTGTGCGCGGCAATATTGGGTTCAAAGGCATGGAATTTTAAAATCACTACCGAACAAGCCCAGTAAATAAATCCGGCAACAAAACAGCCTAAAATGATGGCAATGGGAAAGTCTCGTTGCGGGTTCTTAAATTCTTCTCCCATGTGAGAAAATGCTTCGATACCGACAAAGCACCAAAACATCACGGCTAAAGCGGTTCCTAATGGCATGATGGCGGAAGGGTTTAGTGAAGGCATAGCAATATCTGTCAGTTGGATATTTCCTTGCCAGAAAAAGACTGCCACTAGCGCAAAAATACTTAAAGCAATTAAGGCTTGAAATTGAGAAGACGATTTACTGCCTAATAAGGTCAAGCTCAAGATAAGAAATAGAGTAATGAGTTCGGCAAGATATTGATGAGCTAGCCAATCGGGTAATAAAGCTTTGCCAAATCCACCGGCCAGCGTTAAAGCGGCGGGCAGCCCAACCGGTAAAACACTGAGAAATAGCCAGGCGACACTGCGCTCAGTTTTACTGTTAAAGGCTTGTTTGACAAAGTAGGCAGTTCCTCCCGCATTGGGAAATTGCTTGCCGAGTAAGGCGAAAGTCAGTGCTACTGGGCAGATCGCTAACAATAAAATTACCCACGCCCACAATGACCATTCACCGGCAAGATTTGCAGCGAGGGCTGGGATCATAAATAAGCCCGTACCTAATAATGTCGTGGAGAGTTGCCCAACCCCACCAAGCAAAGTAATTTCTTTTTTTAATTGTTGGCTCATAACGATACTCGCCTTACATCCAATGATGAAGGATTACATTAACTGAAAACTGGAAAGAATAACGATACCTAACGTACAGGTGAGAATAGAACCAACTGTGGTTAGTGCAATGATATTGGCGGCCAAGGTCGCATTCCCTCCCATTGCTCGTGCCATAACATAACTGGCGGCCGCGGCGGGCGCAGAGCTCATAAAAAAGATAATGCCTAATTCTAACCCTTGAAAGCCCATCCAATAACCAGCCAGGGTTAATAATAGTGGGCATAAAATCAGTTTGTAGCTGCTCGAAATGATATTGGCGGCTTTGTCGTGACGTAATTCACTGATGTTTAAAGAGCCTCCGGTACATAACAAGGCTAATGGTAGGGTCATGTTGGCAAAATATTGTCCAGTATGCAGGATCATTTGAGGTAAAGAAATCGATAGCTCATGCACCATAAACGCGAGCAATATGGCAATGATCAATGGATTTTTTAGGATGGAAATCAGCATCACTTTATAGGCGTGAGTATCGTTTGTTTGGCTTTTAGGCGACAAAGTGATCACGGCTAAAATATTATAAAGTACGGTTACAGCGGCCACATAAATTGCGGCTAAAGCAACTCCTTCGTTGCCATAAGCATTGGCCACATAAGCTAAGCCAATAATGCCAGTGTTAGAGCGAAAGGCTCCTTGAATAATCACCCCATTTTGACTGCTCTCTTTCATCAAGCTATTGACGGTGAGGGTCGAAAATAAAAAGAAAGCGATATTAGCAATAACGGCAAAACTCACTAGAGACAGACTATTGTCACTGATGGATTCTGAACGAATAATACTAAGAAACAAAAGGGCAGGCAGAGTAACCTTAAAGACGAGCTTAGAAGCAATATCAATAAAGCTGTCGTTAATAATTTGCAGACGTCGTAATAAGACGCCCAGTAATAACATCAAACAAATAGGGCCCGTTATGGAGGCGGAAAAAAGAAATTGCTCAATAATGCCTGACATGATTCATCCATAAAATGATAGAGTAGCCACTCGCCGTACTATTTCCTTAACTAAGAATAGTGTCCATTAATAAAGGAGAGTGAAAAGGGATAAATAGTTTTCCTGCTAACTATTTATGCTTGTTTTATCATATTTAATGGCAAGAAAGAATGTTCATACCGATAAATCCATCAATTAATTCTAGGACCAATGATGATGGTGATAGGATATGAATCAATCAGAGGGATTGATTGGAGTAGAAGCGCTTTCTAAATATCAAAATAATACTTGAGGTCTGGCTTGGGATTGGATACAACAATGGCTTCTCATTGAATGATCACATAAGGATATACACATGATCAAAGAAAATACTTATTTTGAAGGCAGTGTTAAGTCACTTGGTTTTACTCAGCAAGATGGTGATAGCAGTGTCGGCGTAATGGCTGTTGGGGAATATACTTTTGGTACGGCGGCCCCAGAGCGTATGACAGTGATCAAAGGAGCGCTGACGGTAAAACTGCCGAATACACAAGACTGGATCACTTATCAATCTGGTGAATCATTTAATGTGATTGGCAATGCCTCGTTTGATCTTAAAGTGGATGTTGATACCGCTTATCTTTGCGAATACCTCTAAGGCCTTACTTTTCTGCGCGCGTTTAGCTGAAACCCGCAGGTGCGACATCCGAAATGATTAAGCGATTACATCGCCTTTAAGAGCATCAATAAAAGGCCAAGGATCTCTCCTTGGCCTTTTTGCAATCTTAGAAGCCTTATTCAAAAGTGGCTCACAAAGACTTCTTATTAGCGGTCTTGATTAGGCACCGCAATAAAGCCAGTAGTGATACTTTCTTCTTTGGCTTCGACATGCTCAATGACTTGATCGATGTAACTTTCCACTTTTTCACCAACTTCATCATTATCTTCAGTAAAGTAAGCTAAGTGGAACACCGCATCACCTTCATTGACCAATGGTAAGGTTTGTTGACCAATGACAATGCCGTCCTTGGGAGCGTTCATGGTGATTTCTTCATGACCAAGCGGAGAGCTGATATAGGCCAAAACTTGACCTTTATTCACGCGGTCGCCCAGCGTCACCATGGTACGTAAAATACCATCACTTTCCGCACGTACCCAATTGGTTGATTTCGCAATAACCGAATCAGGTACTTTTTTACGACTCATACGTTGCATGCCTAAAGCTTGCATGACACGTTGTACGCCAAGGATACCAGCATTAATAGCAATCGGTTCAAAACGTAGCGCTTCACCGGCTTCATAGGTCAACACTGGCGTGCCAAATTTTTCTGCTTCAGCACGTAGTGAACCATCACGTAAGGCCGCATCGATAATAACTGGCGTACCAAAGGCTTTGGCCATCAACAGCGTTTCATGGTTATCCAAACAAGCACGAATTTGTGGCAAGTTGGTTCGATGAATCGCTCCCGTATGTAAGTCGATAATATAATCGGCTTTTTTGGCTACATCGGTAAAAAAGGTATAGGCAATGCGTGAGGCCAATGATCCTTTCTCTGAGCCAGGAAAGCAGCGGTTCAAATCGCGGCGATCGGGTAAATAACGAGATTTATGGATAAAGCCAAACACGTTTACAATAGGAACGGCAATTAAGGTGCCTTTGAGCTTGTCGGCATCAATTTTTTCAATTAATTGACGAACAATCTCAACCCCATTGAGCTCATCACCATGGATAGCCGCATTCACCATCAGGATCGGGCCAGCTTGTTTACCATGAATAATTTCGACCGGAATTGATAACGGGGAATGGGTATAGAGCTTCGCCGCTTCAATTTCGAGTACTTTTCTTTCACCGGCTTGTACGGTATGGCCCATAAATTCGAAAGGAGAGTTTTTCTTTACTCTTCTTTTATCGCCACGCTTTGAGTTAACCACGCCCACGAGTTTTAGTTCCTTTAACAGATGCATTCTTTTCAATAAAGTCTACAATCATGCCGGCAACATCTTTCCCTGTTGCAGCTTCAATACCTTCAAGACCTGGAGAGGAATTCACCTCCATGACTAAAGGCCCACGAGAAGAACGCAGTAAATCTACGCCCGCTACATTTAAGCCCATAATTTTGGCTGCAGCAACAGCGGTTTTACGTTCTTCTGGTGTAATTCTTACTAAAGAAGCGGTACCGCCACGGTGTAAGTTTGAACGGAATTCACCTTCACCCGCTTGACGTTTCATGGCGGCAATGACTTTATCGCCAATAACGAAACAGCGAATATCTGCGCCGCCTGCTTCTTTAATGTATTCTTGTACCATGATATTGGCTTTTAACCCCATGAAAGCTTCAACGACGCTTTCTGCCGCTTTACGCGTTTCAGCTAATACGACGCCAATACCTTGAGTGCCTTCTAGCAGTTTAATCACTACAGGTGCACCGCCAACCATGTCTAATAAGTCTTTAATATCATCAGGTTTACTTGCAAAACCGGTGATCGGCATGCCAATCCCTTTACGAGATAACAATTGCATTGAGCGCAACTTATCACGTGAACGAGTGATCGCCACGGACTCATTGACAGGGTAGACACCCATCATCTCAAATTGACGCAATACTGCTGTACCATAAAAAGTTACAGAGGCACCGATACGAGGGATGATGGCATCAAAATCTTTCAGCTCTTCACCTTTAAAGTGAATTTCAGGTTGCTCTGAATTGATGTTCATATAACAACGTAAAGCATCGATCACTTTTACTTCGTGCCCACGACTCTGACAGGCTTCAATGAGACGCTTGGTGGAGTATAAAGAACGGTTACGAGATAAAATTCCGATTTTCATTAATCGTGATCCTTAGTTTCAGGTGAAGCAATTAAAAAAGAGGCGGTAGGGTCGACAATAATACGGTGGTGCATTGCCGTTCTGCCCAACAACATTCTAAATAACATATTTTCTCTATTGGTGAGGGTGACTTCTATCGGCCATTGTTCACCATTAAACGCTAGCATCGTTTTGATGACATAACGTTGTTCTTCATGTCCGCCTGAATCTTTGACGGTACGTTGGTCAATGACTTTAGCCGTACATTCTTTAACGAAATCGGTATTTTTTTGCTCAGGATGCACCCAAAAGCGAACCCATAATTCACCCTCTTTTTGAAAGGGCTCAATTTTAAACGTGTGTAAGCAGGAGCTTCGTGCTCCAGTATCAATTTTTGCTTTGATCAGTTCAATGCCAAGCTCAGGTAGGGCAAGCATTTCCCGCCATCCTACGATGATTTTTTGTGTCATTTGTATATCGCTAAGATTGGTGTAATGAATACGCTCATGATGACGAGCGCTTGAATGCTGAAATAGTTTTATCTATTAATCATAGAAAGTGTAAGTGTATTCACTATAACAAATGATTAATGGGATAGGTGCATTTTGGGCGCGAATTTATCAATTATTTTTTTATCAGTCTTGTGAAAACTTTTTATCTCTACGATAAAAATAATTGTCTTGATTCAAGGTAATAGATAACTTCAGCTGCAGATAACTAGAAGTCATTCAATACAGCACTGTGTGCGCCTAACGTCGTTAAAATCAAAGCAATAGTCAGCTATTGAGTGATGATTTTGCCTTGTTATCCATCCTCAATTGCGGCATTGAGACAAAGGAATCCACTTTAGGTCGCTGATAGATATTTTTATTGCCTATATCAGAGGATTAAACTTGTTATTGTGAGGCTCTTGCCCACAGTTGAGGTTAGATAAAAAAAACCTTTCCCAAATCATTGGGAAAGGTAACCTCAAAGGAAAATAACATGAATCAATAAACCACAGAGTTGTGAATGATTGCTTCATGAATACTGCCATGTATTCAATTATGATAAAGCAGAATGCGTGCCAACTTTTTAACTTATTGTTTTTGTTTTATTTATTGGTTTTTTGGTTTTGATTTCAGTTCAATGTTGACGTTGCCTGCACCTAAATGGGGGAAGGTGAGCCCTTTTGGTGCGCAAGTTCGTATGGCTCGTGCTTATTTTTAAGAGCTCCTGATTTTTAGAAGCTATTTAGATGTTAAGAAAATAAGCCAGAAGATAAATAGCGGTCTCCTCGGTCACACACAATGGCAACCACCACAGAGCCAGGATTTTTTTGAGCAATTTCAAGTGCGGCAAAAACAGCTCCACCAGAGCTTACACCAGCACTAATACCCTCTTTTCGCGCTAAGGCTCGAGCGGTCTCTTCAGCGGATTTTTGGTCAATATCCATGATTTGATCAATGGTCGAGTCATCAAAGATGCCGGGTAAATATTGTTGTGGCCAGCGACGGATCCCCGGAATGGCGCTGCCTTCAGCAGGTTGTAGTCCTACCACGCACACATTGGGATTTTGTGATTTTAAATAGCGAGACACTCCAACGATAGTGCCTGTTGTCCCCATACTCGACACGAAATGCGTGATTTTACCGTGACTTTGCTGCCAAATTTCAGGGCCAGTAGAATGAAAGTGAGCGTCGGGATTGTCTGCATTGTTGAATTGATCTAAGACAATGCCTTTCCCTTCACTTTGCATTTGTAAGGCTAAGTCGCGTGCGCCTTCCATTCCTTGTTCTTTGGTGACTAGAATTAGCTCAGCTCCGTAAGCTTTCATTGAGTCTTTACGTTCTTGGGTGGAGTTATCCGGCATAATAAGAATCATCTTATAACCCTTAATGGCGGCGGCCATAGCAAGGGCAATACCGGTATTACCACTGGTGGCTTCAATGATGGTATCGCCCGGTTTTATGTTGCCGCGAGCTTCTGCTTGAGTCAGCATATTGATGGCTGGACGATCTTTGACCGAACCTGCTGGGTTATTACCTTCTAATTTGACCAACACCGTACTTTGGTTGCTTGTGGTAAGACGTTGCAACCGAACTAAAGGTGTTTGACCAATATAAGCTTCAATCGTTGGAAATTCAGACACTTGCAATCCTCTGCGGGTAAATTGATTCAGATGATATTGTGTGGTTATTCTAGAGCTGAACACAAGTGATATTCAAAATAACGATACAATTTATTGTTTGATAATATTCCAAAACGTTCTATTTATAAGCTTTGATATCGTTACCTTATCCACATACTCTGATAACAACGGATGCCATCTAGGCAAATGAATTAGGAGTATCAGAAGCATGAAACGAATCAAGACCGTACTCACAACTTTATTGATTGCGGGTTCCTTTAACGCCTCAGCGGCCGATCAAACCATATTGAACTCTTCTTACGATATTGCTCGTGAATTGTTCGCTACCTATAACCCTATTTTTGAAAAGCATTGGCAAGAGAAGACGGGCAAAACGATCGAAATTAAACAATCCCATGGTGGGTCTTCCGCACAAGCTCGTTCAATTTTGCAAGGTTTGTCTGCTGATGTGGTGACGTTTAACCAAGTGACGGACGTACAAGTCTTGCACGATAAAGGCAAATTGATCCCCGCCGATTGGCAAAGCAAATTACCGAATGCGAGCTCTCCTTATTATTCAACTACCGCCTTTTTAGTTCGCAAAGGTAATCCTAAAAATATCCAAGACTGGGGTGATTTAGCTCGTGAAGGTGTGGCTTCGGTGTTCCCTAATCCGAAAACCTCGGGTAATGCTCGTTATACTTATCTTGCTGCCCTTGGTTATGCCCAAAAAACCTTTGGTAAACAAGATGAAGCTAAACAAGATGCGTTCTTGAAGAAAATGCTGGCTAACGTAGCCGTATTTGATACCGGTGGCCGTGGTGCAACCACTTCATTTGTAGAGCGCAAGATCGGCGATGTGCTTATCACATTTGAATCTGAAGTGAACAATATCCGTAAACAATACGGTGAAGATAATTATGAAGTCGTTGTCCCTAAAACCTCGATCTTAGCGGAATTTCCTGTTGCTGTCGTTGAACGAAATGCCAAACGTAACGGTACCACGGAAGTCGCAACTGAGTACCTGTCTTACCTTTATAGCGAAGAAGCACAACGTATGTTGGCGGGCTTTAACTATCGTGTACATGATGAAAAAGTCAAAGCCGAGTTTGCGGATCGTTTCCCTGAAGTGGAATTACTGACGGTGGAAGAGATCGCTGGTGGTTGGGATAACGCCATGAAAACTCAATTTGCTAATGGTGCAAAACTCGACCAGCTTCAACGCCGTTAATATATTTTACATCCTACTTCGTTACCGCTCGTTTGAGGGGTAACGAATCCTATTTTTGACTGGTTATTTGAGGGTTTATGAGCGGAACTCACGCACTTTCTCGCCCAAAACAGCAACGGGTCTTGCCCGGTTTTACCATCAGCTTGGGAATTTCTTTATTGTTTGTCAGCTTGATCTTATTGCTACCTGCAACCGGATTAGTAATGCAAACCAAAGGAATGACGCTGGGTGAATATTGGTATGTAATTGCTGATCCGCGTGTGGTGGCAAGTTATAAAGTCACCGTGTTGTCAGCTTTTATTGCTTCTTTGTTTAATGGTGCCTTTGGGTTGTTATTGGCTTGGGTATTGGTTCGTTATCAATTTCCGGGTAAACGTATTTTAGATGCTTTGGTGGATTTGCCTTTTGCCTTGCCGACCGCAGTGGCGGGGATCACGTTAGCCACACTGTATTCAAGTACCGGTTGGCTAGGTAGTGTGTTAGAGCAAGTTGGTATTCAAGTGGCGTACACACCATTAGGGATTATTGTCGCGATGGCATTTACCAGTATCCCTTTTGTGGTACGTACAGTGCAGCCGGTCTTAGAAGAAATTTCTAAAGAGGAAGAAGAGGCGGGAATGACGCTGGGCGCTTCTGACTGGGCCGTTTTTTGTAAAGTGATTATGCCAACCTTGCGCCCCGCATTATTGGTGGGTGTGGCCCTGTCTTTTACTCGCAGTCTTGGTGAGTTTGGCGCGGTGATTTTTATTGCGGGCAACATGCCGTATGTCAGTGAGATCACCTCGTTAATGATCTTTGTGCGTTTGCAAGAGTTTGATTTTCCTGCGGCGAGTGCGATTGCTTCGATTGTGTTGTTAACTTCGTTATCTTTGTTGTTAGTTATCAATTTATGGCAAGGCGCTTATTTACGCCGCATTCACGGTAGGTAAGGGGATAAGATGTCGAAACCTTCACGGATTGGAGAGCAGCCGCTCGTTAAATGGAGCTTAATTACATTAGCACTGTTTTTCGTGGCCATTTTGTTAGTCATTCCATTATTAAGCATCTTTCAGCAAGCCTTTGCTAGTGGTATCACGACTTATTTTACCAACTTGAGTGAGCCCGATACGCTACATGCGATTGGCCTAACATTGATTGTGGCCTTAATGACAGTGCCAATTAACTTAGTGTTTGGGGTGATGCTGGCATGGTCGGTGACGCGTTTTGAGTTTGTGGGGCGTAAGTTTTTAATCACCTTGATCGATATTCCTTTTGCAGTATCACCGGTTGTGGCAGGGTTGTTGTATCTATTGCTTTATGGCAGCAGCGGCTGGCTCGGTGAGTGGCTATTTGAGCATGATTTACAAATTATGTTTGCCTGGCCCGGCATTGTATTGGTGACTGTGTTTGTGACCTGCCCATTTGTCGCACGAGAGCTAATCCCATTGATGCAACAACAAGGGCGTTCCGATGAAGAAGCTGCGGTCATTTTAGGCGCCTCATGGTGGCAATTATTCCGTCGTGTAACACTGCCTAATATCAAATGGGCGCTGATTTATGGGGTGATCTTAACTAATGCGCGAGCGGTTGGTGAATTTGGCGCGGTGGCGGTAGTCTCGGGTAATATTCGCGGTGAAACCAATACCTTACCGTTACATGTTCAGCTGTTGTATGAAGACTATCAATCGGAAGCGGCGTTTGCCAGCGCATCATTATTGGCATTTATTGCGTTATTAACTTTGATTTTGAAAGCCTTTGTTGAGTGGCGACAAGAACGAAATCACATCAATGATCAGCAGTCTCAACAAAAGCAACAAGGTGATTTATGAGTATCTGTTTAAATAATATTTCCAAGCAATTTGGCAAATTTGAGGCATTGTCACCGCTCTCATTAGACATTGAAAACGGTGAGATGATTGGGTTGTTAGGACCTTCTGGTTCAGGTAAAACTACGTTATTGCGTATTATTGCTGGGTTAGAAAATGCCAATAGTGGCTCGATCCATTTTGGAGATAAAGACGTCACCAATGTGCACGTGCGTGATCGTCGTGTTGGCTTTGTGTTTCAAAATTACGCCTTATTTCGTCACATGACGGTTGCAGACAATGTCGCATTTGGCTTACAAGTTATGGAACGATCAGTACGTCCTAACGCAGCGGAAATCAACCAACGCGTCAAACAACTTTTAGAAATCGTGCAACTTGGACATCTTGCAGGACGTTATTCTGAACAACTTTCTGGTGGGCAAAAACAGCGTATTGCTTTAGCTCGCGCGTTGGCAACCAAACCGGAAGTGCTCTTGCTGGATGAACCGTTTGGTGCTTTGGACGCTAAAGTGCGCAAAGATCTGCGCCGTTGGTTACGTAATTTGCATGATGAAATCGGCTTTACCAGTGTGTTTGTGACTCATGATCAAGATGAAGCGTTAGAGCTTTCTGATCGTGTGGTGGTGATGAGCAACGGCAAAATAGAGCAAGTGGATTCTCCCGTAGAGCTTTATGCGCATCCCAATAGCCGCTTTGTGTTTGATTTCTTCGGTAACGTCAATCAATTTCAAGCCAATTGGCATCATGAGCAGTGGCAAAATGGAGAAGCCTTTATTTTGCCACCTAAGATGGAAAGCACGCAAAAGAATGGCTCTTTGTATATTCGTGGCCATGAGTTAAGTATAGCGAGCAAACCAAACAGCCAAGCTTCATTACCTTGCCAGGTGGTAGCGGTGAATCCCGTTGGTGCAGAAGTGCGAGTGGAATTATCACCTCTTGGCTGGGAAAGTAACGAGATCTGGGAAGCGAAGCTGTCGCACCAAACGTTAAATGAACATTCTTTTAAGCGTGGTGATGCGGTTTATGCGACGCCTCAAGTCGGGTATTTCTTTGGCGATGACGAGCAAGGTGAGCCTACCGTATTACGTTGGCCATTCCTCGCACCAGGGAATTTGATGTTTGATATATGATGTTATTTAATCTTAACTGAGGTTATTTACTTTCATTTACCAAGAAGTTGACTGTAGAGCTACGACTTGCCAGAAAATTAATGTCTGGTTCTCAAGCCTTTTTCCTACGCAATTTCTGATCTTCTAATGAGTGTAATTGGTATTAATCCCGACAAAAAAGCGAGCTCCTCACGTGAGCTCGCTTTTCTTTCAAAGTGTTTTTACAAGGTTCTCTTTAAATCATCAATGGCTTTGGGACTCAAATGCCAGTACTTTTTGTTCTATTTTGCGAAAGAGTAACGATAACATCCCATTGACGATAAGGTAAAAAGCGCCTGCCATGCCGAATACGGTTAAGGTATCGTAGGTTTGAGCATTAATTCGTTGAGCATAGCCCATCAAGTCCATAATCGTGATAGTGCTCGCCAGTGACGTACCTTTAAATACTAAAATCACTTCATTAGAATAAGCTGGAATTGCCCGGCGAATGGCGTAAGGAAGTAACACACCTAAAGTGGTTTTGGTGCTCATACCTAGTGCTCGACACGCTTGCCATTGGCCCGATGGAATGGCATCAAAAGCGCCTTTGAATAACTGGGTACTATAGGAGGCAGTATTTAGCGCCAGTGCTAACATAGCGCAGAACCAAGGCTCACGTAACCAATCCCATAAAAAGCTATTACGCAGCCATTCAAATTGACCTGGGCCATAATAGATTAAAAAGATCTGTACTAATAATGGCGTACCAGTAAATAACGTAATAATGGCACGACTAAACCAGTGAATGACGGGTAAGCGTACAATCAAGGTCATGGTCATCAGTAACGATAGGCTACAGCCAACCAGTAATGACACAAAGGTCAATTCTAAGCTGGTTTGTAAGCCTTCGAGTAGTTGCCAAATATGTTGTTGATTCATGATTAGGCTCCTACCGGCTGTTTTTTCTTATTATTATCAACCATATTGGCTTCTTGTAATTGATACTTTTTATTCAGCCTTGCAATGACACGCTGGGTGATAAGCGTAATGATCAGATAAACAGCCGCAGCCGTTGCGTACCAAGTAAAGCTTTGATGAGTTGCTGCTGAGGTGAGTTGGGCTTGTTTGAGTAGATCGGTGACACCAATCAATGACACTAATGCGGTATCTTTAAGCAATACGAGCCATTGGTTAGTCAAACCAGGTAACGCATGACGAACCGCTTGCGGTAAAATGATACGAATAAAGGCTCGTGATTTAGGTAAACCTAATGCAATGGCGGCTTCTCTTTGTCCTTTCGGTACGGCTTTTAGTGCGCCACGTAACGTCTGCGCGGCATAAGACGCAAAGATAAGCGATAAAGCAATCACCCCACATAAAAATGGGCTGACTTCAATAAAGTCTCCCGTCAGATAAAAGAGGATCTGACTAGAACCAAAAAAGATGAAGAGAACAACTAATAACTCAGGTAACCCTCGAATGACAGTTACTAAAGCGGTGGTTGGCCAAGAGATCAATTTAAAGCGCGACATTTCGCCACTTGCAAATATCATTGAAAGAACCAAACCTACCGCAAGGCTGGTAAACGCTAACTGAATTGTCAGCCAGCTCGCGTTAATTAACGCAAGAGAGTAACCTGAGAACATCACTTATTTAAGACCACTTATTATTTGCTAGCAAAGTATTTATCGAAGATCGCTTTATATTGACCATTTTGCTTAATTTTATCTAAAGCGGCATTCAATTGATCAACCAATGCTTGATTATCTTTATTGACGGCGATCCCAAAACCATTACCAAAGTAGCTGGTGTTAGTCACAGGTTTGCCAACGTAAGCTAAGTTCGAGTCTTTTTTGAACCATTCAGCCACAACCGCTGTATCGCCAAATACGCTATCAATTCGGCCATTTTGCATGTCGATAAAGGCATCCTGATAACTTGCATAAGGAATAGCGGTAACACCTGGCATTTGCTCAACTAAATAGCTTTGGTGAGTTGAACCATTTTGCACCCCAACACGTTTGCCTTCTAATTCTTTATAATTAGCGACTTTGCCTTTAACTGAAACAAAAGCAGCGGCGTTGTCATAGTAAGCATTAGTAAAGCTGACTTGCTCAAGACGAGCATCCGTAATGTCCATAGCTGAGATAGCCGCATCATAACGCTTGAACTTAAGTGCAGGAATTAAGCTATCAAAGGCTTGGTTTTGGAAAGTACAAGTCGCTTTCATTTCTTCACATAGTGCGTTAGCCAGATCGATATCAAAACCTTGAATTTGGTTATTATCGTCCATGTATTCAAAAGGGGCATAGGTGGCTTCAGTTGCGAATTTTATTTCTTCTTGAGCCAGAGCATGGGTAGACATTAGGCCAATGATGCTCGCGAGTAGAATTTTTTTCATTGTATAACTCCATTTATATCTGTGATTTAAAATATTGGTTAACCAAGAGGTTACCTTCATTTTTATTATTAGTGTATGACGTTAGTGCTTTAAGTAATCTGCAAACGCTTGTGATTGTGGCTGAGTGAAATGGCTATTATCTCCATATTCAATTACATGGCCTTTTTCAAGATAGAGCAAATGACTGGCTACTTTTTTAGCAAAATCGACTTCATGAGTCACGATAATTTGTGTGATGCCGGTTTGACTTAAATCTTTAATAATATTGACGACTTGAGAGGTGATCTCAGGGTCGAGAGCCGCGGTTGGCTCATCAAACAATAACACTTCAGGTTTCATCATTAAGGCCCGAGCAATTGCAACACGTTGTTGTTGTCCGCCTGACAACTGCAATGGCCAAGCATCGGCTTTATCAGCGAGCTGCAATTGGGTTAAGATTTGCAGCGCTTCTTGTTTGGCCTCAGCCTTACCCATACCAGCCACTTTAACCGGCGCTTCGATTAAATTATCTAACACGCTCATGTGAGGCCATAAATTGTATTGTTGAAATACCATGCCGACCTTTTTACGTAAGATCATGCCTTGCTTTTCGGAAACTGGCTCAGAAAAATCGAAAGTTTGAGTGGCAATATTTAAAGTGCCGCTGTTAGGCATTTCCAATAAGTTTAAGACTCGTAATAATGAGCTTTTACCTGCGCCACTTGGACCTAAAAGCACCAAAGTATCGCCAGCCTCACAATGAAAACTGACATCGTGTAATACTTGGTTGGTGCCATAAAACTTATTAATGTTTGAAATTTGAATAGTCATGCCTACAGTCTGCATTTATTTTCACTAGGTAGATATACTAATGAAAGTGTTATTTTATGCAAGAAAAATGTATATAAAATCACATTATGAGCAGATTAAGCTGTTTGATGTGCTGTTAAGGAAGAATCTATTATTTTTTGAGTGAATAGTTTCTTGCGTCAATGATTTCTTGCGCGAATATAAGTTTGCGTGGCTACTATAGCTCAATATGAGTTTTTGCTGATTTAAAAGACGAAAATTGGTGAGAGAGTTATCATTTCTTATTATGAATCAACTAGCAATTCAGCGTTGGTATGAAAGGCACTGACCATTTAAGATCATTAATCCTTATCAAGTGTGGGAGAAGTGACTTAAACGTGTGAGGAATAGAAACGCTTAATTATGCCATTTCTTGTTATATGATAATTTCTACATTGTATGGGAGTGACATAAGCTCATCCGTCATATTAACGACCAAATTTCATTTTAATCAAATCCTGAAAGTTGGTGATGATTCGAAAAGCATCTTTTAAGTGTTGACGCTCAAAACTGCCAAACTGATCGGGTTGCAGTAAGTTATTGACCGGCAAGTCAGTATGAATAGCATTGAGATGATGTTGGTAACGTAATTGGTTCACATATTGATAGGTTTCAATTAAATCTTGATAAGTCTGTTGATTTAAGGTGCCGTTGGCATAAAGCTCTTGAATACGCTCATGTGTATTAAGGCGCAGTGTGTTGTTCATCAAACTGTAAATGCGTGCCAAGTCAACAATACAACTGATGGCTGCTTTTTTGATATTAAGAACTTTATGATCTTGTTCGTCTTTTTCTAGGATTAAATGTTGAAAAATACCCAAGGGAGGGCGAGTCCGTAAGGCATTGCGTACTAAGGCGACAGTAAGATGTGGGTTATTGGTGATGTATTGATGGCGAGTAGCATTAACGGATTCAAATATCTTTTGATTGCCATAAAGGTGTCGAATCTCCATAAAAACATTTAAGTTGAGCAACAAATCGTATTCAGGATTAGTACTCCATTTTCTGAAATATTCATTCCATATGGATTGCTTATGACACCATTGTGGAGTAATTGCCATGAAACGGCCTTCACATAAGCGATACCCCAGTTCCGATAGCCCTTTGCAGACATACATAGCTAAATGTTGGAAATAAACGCGATCCGACTCAGTAGCATGGTCGTCTAAGATCAAAGCATTATCTTGATCGGAAGCTAAATGCACTTCACTTCTCGCATGAGAGCCGGCAACAATCCAAGAAAATTCACAAGGAGGCGAGCCAAAGTTTTCAATTGCCAATTCGATTAATCGATAATTAAAAGCATCGTAAATCATAGTTAATACTTGGCCGATTAGCGTTGGATCTGGACTGACATCCATGATTCCTTCGAAAGCTTGATTACGCTCTTCTGAGAGCTTTATTAATTTGGCAAGTGAGTCAGCACGATGGATCCTATCGATTAAGAAGATGGCTTGAACACTGTTTTTTTGGACTAAATGATGTGGGGTAATTAATCCAGTAACTTGTCTTTGGGCATTAATGACCGGAATATTCTGAATTTTGAATTTCATCATAATTTGCAGCGCGGATAACACCAGTTCATCTTGATAAACTGTATGAACGTGCTGTGTCATGACGAGGTTGACAGGTTGAGTGACATTAATTGCTTGCGCCACTACACGTTTAGTCATGTCTTTATCGGTGATCATACCGATTAATTGATTCGATTGATTAACAATAAACGCACAAGAGACACCGACAATATCCCTCATTTTATGGGCAACCGCTTGGATGGATTCATGCGCTTGCACCGTCACGATTCTTTGGCTGGCAATCTCGCTACAGGGTTTAAAATAATGATGACTTGAAGAGGTCATTGTCGGTAGGCGTTCAGAGTTCATGCTGTGCTATCCCCAAAGAGTTAGGCTATTGATAAAAATTGAAGGAATCTAATATTTATCAATAGCCCCATCCGAAGATGAGGCTAAAGCTATTTAAAAATACTGAACCTTACCAGAATACTGAGTAGAGAACGGCAAGGATAATCACAATGATATAAGCGGCAATGTTGAAACTTGAATCGGTTTTGAAGACGGAAGCGGTTAGGCTGATCCCTTTTGGATCATCGTCATTTTCCGAAGAGCTCAAACTCGTGAAAGCAATCACGGCCATAGTAAATAGCAAGGTGTAGAGCATTTGGTCCATAAATGGCATGTTTAATGGCATGAATTTTAGGAACAAAGCAAATGGGATTGAAAGTACAACACCTGTTACCGCACCTTTGCTGGTGGTTTTCTTCCAGAATAAGCCAAGTAAGAAGACCGCTAAGATCCCTGGGCTAACAAGGCCAGTATATTCTTGAATGTATTGGAAGGCTTGGCCTAAGTTACTTAACATTGGTGCAATTAAACACGCAATGATCAGTGATACGATAGCCGTAATACGACCCACATTCACCAGTTTGTGATCACCTGTATTTGGAGCGATGTACTCTTTATAAATATCCATGGTGAAAATAGTTGCGGTTGAGTTCAGCATTGAGGCAAGTGATGAGACAATAGCGGCAGCTAAGGCGGCAAATACAATACCTTTAAAGCCAACAGGTAAGAACTGAGTTAACCAAGGGTAAGCTTTATCCGCATGCGCCATGGATGGCAGGTTATGGGTTGCCACGTTGCCTAATTGGGCCATTAATTCCGGTGATGAGGTAATCACATATGCTGCAATCCCAGGGATCACTACCAAGAAGGGAACGATTAGTTTCAAAAATGCAGCAAATAAAATACCTTTTTGAGCTTCAGGAACCGATTTAGCTGCTAATGTACGTTGAATGATATATTGGTTAAAGCCCCAGTAATACAGGTTAGCCACCCATAAGCCACCAATCAGAACCGCAATTCCGGGAAGGTTCATGTATTGTGGATTACTTTGATCTAAGATCATTTCAAAGTGGCCCGGTGCCGCATCTGCCATTTTAGTTAAGCCGCTGAACCATCCATCCGCACCACCAATAAAATCAACGGCGACGTAAGTGGTTAATAAGCCTCCTAATACAAGGAAGAATACTTGAATAACGTCTGTCCACACTACCGCTGATAAACCACCATAAATGGAATACACTAAAGCAAAAACAGCGAGGCCAATGATAGAGTACATCAATGGAATACCTAGAATGGTTTGCAGTGCTAGACCACCAAGGTAAAGTACGGAGGTTAAATTCACAAAGATATAAAGTGCAATCCAAAATATCGCCAAGATCGTTTTTAAATTTTTGTTAAAGCGTTTTTCAACAAATTCTGGAATTGTATAAATGCCTTTCTCAATAAAAATTGGCAGGAAGTATTTACCGACAATGATTAATGTGATGGCCGCCATCCATTCATAAGAGGCAATAGCTAAACCGATTGAGAAGCCAGAACCTGACATCCCGATGAATTGTTCTGCGGAAATATTGGCAGCAATCAATGATGCCCCCACCGCCCACCATGGAAGAGATTTACCAGCAAGGAAGTAATCTTCTGTACTTTTTTGCGTCCCTTTTTTGTCTCTGGAAACCCAAAGACCAACACCGATAATGATGGCTACATAAATAGCAAACACCATAATGTCGATGGTACCTAACCCGTTTTCTATATGCGACATAGTATCAAACCTATATTTTTTTATGTTTATATGCTTGACCTTTGACTAGCCTGCTTCACGTTATGATGGCTTATCAAATGCCTTGGTTATCAATTTTGCATACGGAGTGTAAACGTTTACCTAGAGAGAGGAAGTGATAACAATCACAAATGATAAAACTTAGAAATAAATTGTTACGTTCAGAGTTTTGCTGTTTTTTTGAACAGGGTGAACACAGTGAAAATTTCGTTTTTTAATCTAAAGTCTTGACTGATAAACGTTTTACTAAGGTGGGAACATACATGCTGGTTTCGGCTTTAGCCAACTGATTATTAGCGAGGCTCAAGGCTAGCAACGTGGCTTTTTCGGCCATCAGTTGAATTGGATAGTGCATGGTCGTGAGCTTAGGGTGTAGGTATCGTGAGATGATGGTGTTATCGTAACCAACGATAGAAATGTCGTGTGGCGCATGGATACCATTTTCATCTAATACCGATAAACAGCCAGCAGCCATATAATCGTTGTAAGTGGCAATGGCGGTTAGAGGTAACCCTTTGGTTAATAAATTGGTCATGGCTTCTTCCCCTCCGGCTTCATTGGGAAGCCCATAATCGATGTAATTCTCTGAATAAGGTAAACCATAATCTTTTAACGCTTGTAAGTAGCCTTGTTTTCGATGCTCGGTATCTTCAATATCGTGATTAGAGCAAATATAACCAATATGTTTGTGACCATTTTTGATCAGAAACTCTGTTGCGGTATAAGAGCCTTTGATGTTATCGAGTGCAATACAGCGTTCAGCAATTTCAGGAATAAATCGGTTAATGATCACCATTCCTTGAATTTCTTTCGAAAATTCAATCAATTCCTCGTTACTTAATCCTTTACTGTGGATCACCAAAGCTTCACATCGATGGTGAATTAACAGTTCAATCGCTTCACGTTCTTTTTGAGCTGAATGAAAGCCATTACCAATTAATAAGTGTTTGCCTTGCGCAGTCGCAACCGTATCGATGGCTTTGACCATAGCACCAAAAAAAGGGTCAGACACATCACCGACTAACACTCCCATCGCTTGTGACGATTGATTGACTAGTGCTCTTGCTGCCGCGTTAGGTCGATAACCTAATTTTTTCATCGCCAGTGTCACCGCCTCAATGGACGTTTGGCTGGCCTTGGGAGATTTATTGATCACCCGAGAGACGGTAGCGATGGATACTTGTGCTTCTTTTGCGACATCTTTGATGGTTGCCATGGGAGCCTTATGAGTGAAAAGTCGATGTATACGTTTAACTTACCTTGGATCTTTAACGAATGGTATAAAAAAATCAATGATTAGAAAGTTAAATCATCAAGGAAAGGCTGGAAAGATTAGTGAAAAGAATAGAAGAATAAAAGAACAAAAGAAAAACAGGCGTCTCTATGTACTGAGATAACCTGTTTTTCTGGTGGGAGAGCTGGCGTATTTACTAGAGCTTAGATATAAAGGCTACATAACTTACTTTGGTAACATAACCTATTTTATCTTGGTTACATAAACACTAGCTTGGCGACAAAAATAGCCGTCAGTAGGTACATACAAATGGAGACTTCTTTTTGTTTACCGGTTGCCACTTTTAATACTGTGTAGGTAATAAAGCCTAAAGCAATGCCATTGGCGATCGAAAAGGTCAACGGCATCATTAAAGCTGTGATGGCGGCGGGAGCGGCATCGGTAAAATCATTCCATTTAATGTGTTGCATACTGCTCATCATAACAAAGGCAACATAAATTAGAGCGCCAGCTGTGGCATAGCCTGGGATCATCCCCGCTAGCGGTGAGACAAAGATGGCGGCAATAAAGAGGAGTCCAACTACCACAGAAGAGAGACCTGTCCTTGCGCCTGCCGCGACACCGGCAGCACTTTCTACATAGCTGGTCACTGGGGGGCAACCGACGCAAGCGCCTGCCACACTGGCAATACTGTCGGCTTTTAACGCTTTACGTAATGCTTTGATTTTCCCCGTCTCTGGGTCGATCAAATGGGCACGCTGAGCTACGCCCATTAAGGTGCCTGCGGTATCAAACATATTGACGAACAAAAACGCCAAGATCACACTGACCATGGAGAGCTCAAGTGCCCCGGTGATATCCATTGCCATAAAGGTAGGAGCAAGGCTTGGTGGGGTATCAAAAATGCCATGATATTCAACGATGCCCATGAAAAAGCCGATCAGTGTGACGGAAAAAATCCCGATTAATACTGCACCAAACACATTACGCTCACTTAAGACACTGATGATTAAAAAGCATAAGGCGGCTAGAACTGCGCTCGGCTGGGTGAAATCGCCTAATGAGACTAACGTTGCTGGGCTCTCAACTACAATACCGGCAGTTTTTAACCCTATCAAACCGAGAAATAACCCCACACCTGCGGTCATTGAGTAACGTAAGCTGTGCGGAATACTGTCTAAGATCCATTCTCTTAAACGGGTGTAACTCATGACCACAAACAACACACTTGAAATCAAGACCGCGCCCAAAGCGATTTGCCAGCTGTAACCCATCTCACCGACCACGGTAAAGGCAAAAAAAGCGTTCAATCCCATACCTGGAGCCAGGCCAACCGGCCAATTGGCGTAAAATGCCATTAGTAAGGTCCCAATTGCTGCGCCGACACACGTTGCGACAAACAGCGCCCCCGCATCCATTCCTGAGGTGGCCATAATAGAGGGATTAACAAAGATGATATAAGCCATGGTTGCAAAGGTGGTCAAACCGCCAATAATCTCAGACTTAACGGTGGTGCCATGCTCTTTTAGTTTGAACCAACGTTCGAGCAACCCTGCTGGTGTTGGTGATGTTTCGGTTAAGGTTTTGCTGTTTGAATTATCCACGCTGTTATTCCTTGTGGTTTGGTATCTACTTACAAACTCTAAAAGAGACTTTGCTGAGATAGAAAGCACACGACCTATTTATTTAGCCGTGATGCCTTGGAGGACATCCTGCTCTCCATACCGATTAATAGGCCCTATGGTTGACGCTGTGATGGCTATGAGAAGTGATATTCCAATCATAACGACGAGCAAAGCTCATAAGGTCGCGTTAAGGCGTTACCTCAGTTCAACTTCAATCATGTGGGGTAAAACGAAAGGGCAAATGAGTGATGAAATAGCCGTAAGTAAACCATTAACGGCTAATGGCTATTTCATCGATTTGCTTAGCTGCCGCGATAAGTCGAGAAGCTATAAGGAGAGCAAAGAAGAGGGACATGATAATGACTATCTTGATCATTAATACCAAATCGAATCGAAATGTCATCTAAAAATGGTACTTGATCTAGGGTCACGCCTTTGCTTTGGAAATAATGGGCAGTATGGAAAACGAGTTCATACTTACCGGCTTCAAAATCGGCACCATCTAACAGTGGCGAGTCGGTTCGACCATCAAAGTTGGTGGTGACGGTTTTTATTTTTTGTGCGCCTTGTTCAGTGATGCGAAACAGTTCAACTTGAATATCGCAGCCCGGCAGTCCGTTCGCCGTGTCTAAAACATGTGTGGTTAATTTTCCCATAATTGTCTCTGCTTTTGGTGGTTAGATAAAAGTAAGTTGTAAACTAAATGTGAACAGATGAATTTAATTATGTACACAACATTGTGTTAGGTAAAGTTGAGGATGCAAAAAATTCGCTTTGGATCATAACAACAGGCTAGGCTTTAAAGAGATGCTCACCATTATGGTAATGATTTAAAAAAGAAATTCATCAGAGATAAGCGTGCTAGTTTTTTTGAAAAAAAGTTCACTTTCTTGACTTGATAGTCAGTTTTTAGTGACTAAAACGCGGAAAGGTGCGCAAGTTAACAAGATGTGAACAAAATAATTTGCGATGTTTTAATAATTGTATACAATCAATAAAACAAAGATTATGTTGTTCATTAAAACCGATATGACACTTTGATAGGAAAGACATCGGGGAATTTGAATCAAGGATGATGAATAAGGAGAGGTTCATGAGCGGTGAATATCCACGTAACCTAATCGGATATGGGAAAGAGCTACCTCAAGTACAGTGGCCGAATGAAGCCCGAGTGGCAGTGTCATTTGTACTGAATTATGAAGAAGGTGGCGAACGTTGTACCTTGCATGGTGATGAAGAATCAGAAGCATTTTTATCAGAAATTATTGGGGCGCAACCTTTTCCTAATGCTCGCCACATTAGTATGGAATCCATTTATGAATATGGTAGCCGTGCTGGAGTTTGGCGTATTTTAAAGCTTTTTGAGCAATTTAATTATCCTCTAACTGCATTTGTGGTTGGTATGGCGGCAGAACGCCATCCTGACGTGATTAAAGAAATGGTAAAAGCAGGGCATGAAATTTGCAGTCATGGTTATCGTTGGTTGGACTACCATAAAATCGATCTCGAGACCGAACGTGAGCACATGTATAAAGCTATTAACGTGATCAAAGAAATTACCGGCGAGCGTCCTTATGGTTGGTATACCGGTCGAAATGGTGTCAATACCCGTAAATTAGTGGCTGAAGAAGGCGGCTTTTTATATGACTCTGATGCCTATGATGATGATCTTCCGTATTGGCATACCGAAGGACCAAAGCCTCAATTGGTGATTCCATATACCTTAGATACCAATGATATGCGCTTTGCCACGAATCAAGGTTTTCATACGGGTGAGCAATTCTTCCAATATTTAAAAGATGCGTTTGATACCTTGTATGAAGAAGGGGCGGAGACTCCAAAAATGATGTCAGTGGGCTTACATTGTCGTTTGATTGGTCGCCCAGCACGTATTCAAGGATTAAAACGCTTTATGGAATATGTGCAGCAACATGACAAAGTATGGGTATGTCGCAGAATTGATATTGCGAAACATTGGCATGAATGCCATCCCCATCCAGACATGCTCAAATAAACCACATCATCACAATAGAGCATGAATGAACAGTCGATGAATGAACCGCAGTAACGTGACTGGAAGCCAATCTGCGAGTCAATGCAAATAGTGAAAGAGGGAGCAATCGTGGCATTATTTAAAACCTGTAAACCAAGCCAAATGAACAAAGCACAATTTGTGGAAACCTTTGCTGATATTTATGAGCACAGTCCATGGGTTGCTGAGCGTACTTTTGATCAAGGCTTAGATGCGACAGCCGATGAAATTGAGCAGTTGCATGCCGCCATGTCCCAAACCATGCTGCAGGCAAGCCCTCAAGAACAATTAGATTTAATTAATGCGCACCCGGATTTAGCAGGGAAAGCCGCCATTAATGGTGAACTGACCGCTGCATCAACCTCAGAGCAGGCCGGTGCTGGGATCAGTCAATGTACACCAGAAGAATTTGCGCAATTTACCGATTTTAATGAACGTTATAAAGCACGTTTTCAGTTTCCTTTTATCATGGCGGTAAAAGGGGCGAATCGTCACCAGATCTTGGCATCGTTTGCTGAGAGGATCCACAATGATAAAGAAACAGAATTTGCAACTGCGGTTGCTCAGATCAATAAGATCGCTTTGTTTCGCCTGCAAGACATGTAAATCATAAAAGGGAATGAGGACTGTCTGAACACGAAGGGACGTTAGATTTTTGAAATTTCATTTCATTTGCAACTAACTTACCTCAATCAGCCAAAAAATAACGGAAGGGATAACATGACTGTAGACACCATAATTTCATTAGAAGTCGAACCATTAACTAAAGAAGCTTTTCAGCCTTTTGGTGATGTGATCGATAAAGAAGTCAGCGACTATTTTATGATCAACAATGGTTCCACTCGTCGCTATCATCGCATGGCGGATGTGGATGTGGCCGATAACGGTGGTGTGCCCATTATCAGTATTTTTCAGGCTACCCCTTTAGCGTACCCATTAACCATTCAAATGATGGAGCGTCATCCTTTGGGCTCTCAAGCTTTTATTCCTTTACTCGGTCATCCTTATTTAATTGTAGTGGCTGAAAAAGGTGAAAATTTGCAACCAGAAGGATTACGAGCATTTTTGAGTAATGGGCGTCAAGGTGTCAATTATCACAAAGGGGTTTGGCACCATCCAGTATTAGCCTTACAACCAGAGGATCAATTTTTAATCATTGACCGTGGTGGAGAAGGGCATAACTGCGATGAAGTGCATTTTGAACCATCAACGAAAGTCATCTTGTCACTGGATAACTTGCCGAAGAGTTAAAGGCATAGACAAAAGTTATCTAGCGTAGTCTTCTAAGAATAACTCGGTTCACCATATCCCGATTTATTCTAGACATGGAAAAGTTAAGGAGAAAATTATGGATCCGCATATTACCGAATGGCTCAATCTTGCAATTCGCTGGGTGCACATGATCGTGGGTATCGCGTGGATAGGTGCATCATTTTATTTCGTTTGGTTAGAGAACAACCTCAATCGTGTGAACCCAAAAACAGGATTGTCAGGTGACTTATGGGCGATTCATGGTGGTGGTATCTATCACCTTGAAAAATACAAGCTAGCTCCACCACAAATGCCAGATAACCTTCATTGGTTTAAATGGGAAGCTTACTTCACATGGATTACTGGTGTTTTGCTACTGGCGGTTGTGTACTACCTTAACGCGAATATCTATCTGATCGCACCAGGCTCTGAGATGGGTGTTGGCACGGCAATTGGTATTGGTGTGGGTTCGTTGATTGCTGGTTGGGTGATTTATACTTTATTGTGTGATTCTGCCTTAGGCAAAAAACCAATGCTGTTAGGTTTCGTCTTGTTTGTGTGTTTGGTGGGCGCTTCTTATGGTCTTAGCCAAGTATTCAGTGGCCGCGGAGCGTATATTCATGTGGGTGCCATCATCGGTACGATCATGGTGGGTAACGTATTCTTTGTGATCATGCCAGCGCAGCGTAATTTAGTAAAAGCGATTGAAGAAGGCACTGAGCCAGATCCGCGTCTACCTGCAAAAGGGCTGTTGCGTTCACGTCATAATAACTATCTCACACTACCTGTGTTATTTATTATGATCAGTAACCACTTCCCAAGCACTTATGGTTCTGAATATAACTGGTTAATTTTAGCAGGTTTAGCGGTGTTCAGTATTTTAGTTCGTCACTACTTTAATACTCGTCATGGCAGCCAAAAATTTGCTTGGGCGGTGCCAGTTGCAGTGTTAGGCATGATAAGTTTAGCCTTTGTTACCTCTAACAAAATGCCAACCTTCTCTGAGCCAGCAGCACCAGTTGCTCAGCAACAAGAGCAAGCTTCTGCAGCGGCGACAGCTGAAACGACACAAGCGGCAAATGAATCAACTCATGCGGATAATTCGATTTTTTCTCAAGTACAAAAAATCATGAATGATCGCTGTGTTGAATGTCATTCTGCTAATCCAACGAGCAATATGTTTGCCACGGCGCCTGCTGGTGTGATTTTAGACACACCGGAAGAGATCCGTGTCAACGCACCTCGCATTCAGTCACAAATACAGACCCGCGTAATGCCATTGGGGAATTTGACCAAAATGACCGATGAAGAACGTGATTTAGTGGTGAAATGGGTAAATGAAGGGGCAAATATCTAACAACATGTGATGTTTATTTGCATCATCCCTACCTTTATAGAGGCACCTTCGGGTGCCTTTTGTTATTTGTAACGGATTTTAAAAAGCAGTGTTCCCAATCAGAAATAGCGTCTATAGTTATCAATAATCATACAAAAGACCGCATAAGGATGGACCCTGCATGAACCAACAAACCACTAGACCTATTCCGCAAGAAGCTTTTGATTGGTATGACGAATATGCCCATGGATTAATTGATCGACGGGAGTTTTTTTCGCGCTTAGGCGGCCTGGTCGCCTTAGGTTTTACCATGACGACATTAACATCAGCCTTACTACCCAATTATGCGTTAGCTGAGCAAGTCTCTTTTAACGATCCGGACATTGTTGCCAGTTATAAAACCTTTCCCTCTCCTAAAGGATATGGTGAAGGGCGAGGTTATTATGTTGAGCCCAAGAATAAGCAGGGGTCTTTACCTGTCGTATTAGTGATACATGAAAACCGTGGTTTGAACCCTTACATTGCCGATGTAGCCCGCCGATTAGCCAAAGCCGGTTATATCGCGTTTGCACCTGATGCCTTGTACAGTTTAGGCGGTTACCCTGGCAATGACGACCAAGGTCGAGAGATGCAAAGTTCATTGGATAAAGCCAAAATTGAAGAAGATTTTATTGCGGCAGCTCACTTCTTAAAATCTGTCGACGGTAGCAATGGTAAGCTCGGTGCCGTTGGGTTTTGTTTTGGCGGTTATATTGTCAATATGCTGGCGGCCACGTTAGGTGAGGATCTGAATGCGGGGGTGCCGTTTTATGGAACGCCAGCGGAGAAATCGATTCGTTCTCATATTAAAGCGCCCCTGGTGATACAGTTTGCTAGTGAAGATCAAAGAGTCAACGCCACCTGGCCTGATTATGAAAAAGATCTTAAAGCAGCAGAGGTAGACTACGTGGCTTATGTTTATCCGAATACTCAGCATGGTTTCCACAATGATTCAACAGGGCGTTATTCAGAAAAAGAAGCAGAGCTAGCTTGGAGTCGCACTTTAGACTTGTTTAAAAAACAATTAAGTTAATGCCAATGGTACTCATTATTTGAACCTCCTTGCTTATTAAAAGGCTCGATAATAGCGTTATACTTTCGTTTATAACAAAGTTGATTGTAGAACAATAACTTATTGAAATTTTCGCTTTGTTCTCAAGTCTTTTTTCTAGGAAATATCTGAGCTGTTAATGAGTATGTTTAGCTTAATAAAATGAATTGAGCGTTATTTTTTGTTTAGGCTGCCTGTATTTGGCAGCCTTTTTATTGGTGAGTTAACAGATTAGAAATAATTTAACCAAAGGTGGTGGTTTTCTTGTAAAGTTAACAAGGGCATGTTGATTTTTCGAGCTTAAATGAAAAACATGACTGAGCTTAAAAATATGAATGAATGTACTGTTCGTTTACTTTTCATGTGAGATAGGAGGAAAAACCTATGTCGATAATTACATTTTTAATTATTGGTGCTATCGCTGGTTGGTTAGCGGGTCAAATTATGAAAGGCTCTGGTTTTGGGGCCGTCGGTAACATTGTTATCGGGATTGTTGGCTCGATTGTTGGTGGTTTTACGTTTAGCTTACTTGGGCTATCCTCAGGTGGTTTTATTGGCTCGGTGGTGACCGCAACAGTGGGAGCGGTATTACTTTTATATATTTCACGATTAATCAAATCCTAATACCGTCATTTATAAAAACAAAAGCGCCTTACTATCAATGGAACTGACCCCCAATAGAATGGCGCTTTTTGTTTGAAATGACCTCCGCACAGTTTACGCCTCATTTAACGCTCAATAATGATGTCACCCTGTTGATTCTTTTGTAAATGCGCTTGCTGATTTTTAATCAAGGTTGCTGCAAAAGCAGGTTCTACCGCTTGAAGTTGCCCTTTTGTCCGTAACGATGGATTACCCCAAGTGCTGTCTTTATACATGCCAGTTTGTGTGTATTGAATAACGACTTTCATAACGCTCTCCTACTTGTAACAAAATGTAAGCACCAATTAACAATACGTGTAACATTTCGATGCTGCACGCACTAAAAGTGAAAATTAAGTTTACGTTTTGTTAAATCTTGTTCTCTTTTCAGATAAACACGATGAGATAGGTAATGTGATTGTATTCACGTTTCCTAACAAGACTGCATAAGATTCTTAGCTTGAGTAATTTGGTTTAACTTTTTGTTTTTATTGGGTTTTGTATTTATTGCTTCCAATTTGCCAATTATTTCCACTTTTAACTGGAAAAAGAGTCGCTCCCTTTTTTTTTGCCGATAAATATGATGGCTACAAGTTATTTAATATTCATTTGACGTGGAGATACTTTGTGGAAAGCAAAGATTCAAATATCGATGAGACGCAATGGCAGTCAGAATTCGATGCATTATTTGAGCGTTCTATTCAATTATTAAAAGAAAATAATATTTATCCCGATGCTGTACAGAAGCAAATGTTATTTTCTCATTTAAAAGCAATGGTGATTCGTTCACATACCGGTGAATCATTGCCTGAAATTGAAATAGACATGTTTGAAGATATTTCCGATGTTTCACACCAGTTGGCAAAACAAGTTGTTTCATGGGTAGATAATATTGCTTTTGAAGAAACCTATTTATTATCTGTTCATTTTGAAGTGGCAAAAGAAAACGAATTAACCAGTGAGTTAGGAGCTTAATATTATGACTACAGTAAAATTAGTAATTGGCGATCGTTTAGGTAAAGGTCAAAAAGTCGGTGCGGGTGCAGAAGCCGCTGGTGCGGAAGTTACCGTGATTGCTGGGGTTGCCGCAGATATGAAATTGGGCGATGTGATGAAAGAACAAAATGCGGATTTAGGCATTTCTTTCTGTGGTAGTGGTGGCGCTGGAGCGATTACTGCACAAACCAAATATGGCTATAAAGCACGTTATGGCATGCGTTCTATCGAAGAGGGTGTGACTGCCATTAACGAAGGTTATAACGTCTTAGGGTTTGGTTTTATGGATAAAGAAGAATTGGGCCAAAAACTGATTGAAGCATATAAAGCAAAATATAACGGCTAAATTATGAAAGAATCTAGAACAAGCAAAGTGTTGGTGAAAGGCAGTGGTAAAACAAAAAATGAAGCCATGAGTCATGCTTTAAGCCAAATTCAAAAAACAATCTTAAAAGAAAGCGAAAAGATTATTTTAAGAATTGAACCGGTCGATGTTCATATTGTGAGCTCAACGTATAAAGAAGTGAAAGAACGATTTTTATTTCTATTTTTACCAAGAATAAAAACCATTTATTTTTTAACGTTAGAAGTGACGGTTGATATTACTTTGTTTGATCTAGATAAAGTGGAATTTACTTCAGTTTAATGCTCAAACAATAGAATTAAATAAAAGGTAATAATATGTTCTTAATTATATTAATTAAGTCCCTCATCATCGGCGCATTTGTTGGTGTGGGTGTTGGAGTCGGGGCTGCTCGAATGTTCCATGCTCCAACCGTACAAGGAATGGGCGCATTTCGTACATTAGGGGAATTAAACTCGTGCGAAGGTGATCCTGCTTCTCACTTCTCTTTTGGTTTGGGCTTTTTCTTTAATGCATGGGCATCGTCGGTTGCTGCTGGTGCATTTACTCAAGATGTGGATCACCGAATTATTCCTAACTGGGGTGCGGCGGCGTTGCTCGTCAAAAATCGTAATGTGGCAGAAACCATGCATAACCCGAAAAAAATGGGAATTGCGTGCGGCATTATCGGCATGATCGTGGTGGCTTTTTTAAACTCAACCGCCTCTGCGGTGCCTGAAACCTTGCAAATCACTGCGGTGAAAGTGCTGGTGCCTGCCGCCAATTTATTGGTCAATGTTGCCATGCCGGTGATCTTCTGGTTAGCGGCAATTGAAGCCGGACGTAAATCAGGATTTTGGGGCACTATTTTTGGTGGATTGGCACAACTTATCATGGGGAATGCCGTTCCTGGGTTGGTACTGGGCATCTTGATTGGTAAAGGCGTTGAAGACAGCGGCTGGAATAAAGTCACCAAGATTATGTTAGTAGCGGTTATCGCCTTGTTTGCTTTAAGTGCGTTCTTCCGCGGGTTTGATATCGAAGTCTTGGAATCGTTTCGAGTTAATGTGCCGCAATGGCTACACATGATCCATAGCAAGTAAGGGTTGAATGATGGACGAACAACAAAAAAATAATTTTTGGTATGCAGACTGGTCATTCCCATTTTTTGTCGGATTACTGTCTTCAGGTGTGTTTGCCGGTACTCACATGTACTACTTGTATGGTATCGGCGCATTTAACGAAGTTGCATTTGTATCAATGCTACGTGCCGGTATGGATTCAGGTGTCTATGGTGCGGTTGCAGCCTTCGGTGCAAGCTTCTTATTTGCTCGAATTATAGAAGGTTCTTTGGTTGGTATCTTAGATATTGGAGGGGCTATTCAAACGGGTATTGGACTTGGTGTTCCCGCCTTATTGCTTGGTGCCGGTATTGTTTTCCCACTCGAAAACTTTGTTGCTTCACTTGCCACGGGTTTTGCTCTTGGCGTCGCGATTGGCTATATCATCATTTTGGCTCGTAAGTACACCATTAATCAAAGTAACTCAACCTATGGTGCCGATGTCATGATGGGGGCAGGTAACTCATCCGGTCGCTTTTTAGGTCCTTTGATCATCCTATCGGCAATTGGTGCTTCTATTCCAATTGGTATCGGTTCACTGATTGGCGCATTGGTTTTCTATCAATGGCAAAAACCGATTACAGGTGGCGCAATTTTAGGCGCGATGATTTTAGGGGCTATTTATCCTATCGCTTTGTAACGAGACGCTGAGTATCGGGTAATCCTTTTACACTGATCCTTTACCTTTCCAACCTCCTTTGTGGTATTGGATCAGTGTTTTTTTACGCATCTCTAGTGTTTTAATATGCACATAAATATCAGGTCGTTATATGTATGATCTTCTAATTAAATCTGGCAAGTTGATGAATGGTCAACTAGTCGATGTCGCCGTACGCAATGGCAACATTGTCGAGATAAGAAATAGCGTTGAGATAGCAAGCATTAAGGATGATGCTAAACAGTACCTTGATTTACAAGGACGGTATTACATCAGCGCAGGTTGGATTGATTTGCATACCCATTGTTATGCCAAGTCTCCGATTTATCATGATGAACCTGACCTCGTGGGAGTTAATCAAGGCGTCACCACTGTCATTGATGCCGGTAGCGTCGGTGCGGATGATGTGGATGATTTTTATCAATTATCGTGCCTACAAAAGACCAATGTATTCAGCTTATTAAATATTTCCCGTATAGGGTTATTGCGCCAAAACGAACTGGCTAACTTATCAGACATTGATAAAGAGTTAGCCGCTTCAGCCATTCAACGTCATCCAGAGTTTATCAAAGGTTTGAAAGCTCGAATGAGTGGCAGCGTTGTCGAACAGTCCGGCCTAGAGCCTTTGCGCCTAGCGAAAGAAATTCAACGAGAAAATCATGACCTACCGCTAATGGTTCACATTGGTAATAACCCCCCAAATTTAGATGATGTGGTCAATTTACTCGATAACCACGATGTGATTACCCATTGTTATAACGGAAAACCCAATCGAATTTTAGAGGCTAACGGTGAGCTTAAACCGGCCGTTGCTGCCGCACTGAAACGAGGTCTGAAATTTGATATTGGGCATGGTGGGGCAAGCTTTAGTTTTGATGTTGCCGAGCAAGCCATCGCGCAAGGGATTTATCCCGATACCATCAGCTCAGATATTTATTGTAAAAATCGAGAGTTAGGTCCGGTACGCAGTTTGGCACATATCATGTCTAAGTTTCTTGCCATTGGCTTAACTGCTGAGCGCATTGTGCAATGTGTGACTAAAAATGCCGCTGAGGTATTGCGTTTAGAGCAAAAGGGTCAATTAGCGGTCGGTAAAGATGCTGACTTAACCATTTTTGATATTGTCGAACACGAACAATCGCTGGTGGATACAGAAGCGCAAACTCGTCAAGGGACGCGCGCATTTCAACCATTGGCCGCGATCGTGTCTGGTCACGTTATTCCCACTATTGATGGAGTCAAATTAGATGTCTTCAATTCATGAAAAATATAATTTAAAACAAGTTCTTAATTGTTCTGGCCGCATGACTATTTTAGGGGTTTCTACCCCGACAGAATCAGTAGCGAAAGCGGTAAATACTGGGCTGAATCAATATTTTGAGATGAAAGATTTGGTGATCAAATCCGGTGAGTTTATTGCTCAGCAATTAGAAGTTGAAGCGGCGGTGGTCGTGTCTTGTGCTTCTGCGGGGATCGCTCAATCTGTCGCCGCGATGATTGTCAAAGATGACCTGTATCGATTAGAACATTTACACGCTCATCCACATGATGTGCCGTGCGAAATTGTTTTACCTAAAGGGCACAATGTTAATTTTGGTGCGCCAGTGGGCACCATGGTCACTTTAGGCGGTGGGGTCATCAAAGAAGCTGGTTATGCCAATGAATGTACGAAAGCGCATTTAAGTGCTGCGATCACGTCAAAAACAGCGGCGATTTTATACATCAAATCCCATCACTGTGTACAAAAAAGTATTTTATCGGTGCAAGAGGCCGTTCAAGTGGCTCAACAACATCAATTACCACTCATTGTGGACGCTGCCGCTGAAGCGGATTTGAAGTCTTATTACCAAATGGGAGCCGACTTAGTAATTTATAGTGGCGCAAAAGCCATTGAAGGGCCAACCAGCGGGTTAGTAGTGGGGCGCAAACAATATATCGATTGGGTCCGATTACAATCGCAAGGTATTGGGCGTGCGATGAAAGTGGGTAAAGAAGGCATTTTAGGCTTAACGCAAGCGATAGCCGAATATTACACGCGTGGGCATGAAACTGGCCAACAAATGGTGGCTAAGATGGATATCTTTGTGACCACTTTAAATCAAATTAAAGGCGTATCGGCGCAAGTGGTTTGGGACAGTGCTGGGCGAGATATTGCCCGAACGGAAATCACCTTTGATGAAGCGCTACTGGGGTTGTCTACTGCTGAGATCGTGAGCCAATTAACCGCGACCAGCCCGGCTGTGTATTGCCGTTGCTATAAAGTTAATGAAGGGAAGATCGAGATTGATGTCCGCAGCGTTGAAAAGTCTGATTTAGACATAGTGAGCGACAAAATCAAAACGATTTTGAACCCATAATTGATTGAATATATTAAAAAATTTAAGAGAGTGTTTTATGAGTTTACAAGCTAATTTTTATAAAAATCGTGTCTGTTTAAATGTGCTAGCCGGTTCAGTGGACAATGCCAAAGCCATTTATGAAGTGGCAGAAGGGCATGTGGTGGTTGGGGTATTATCAAAAAATTACCCAGATGTTGAAACGGCCGTCAAAGCGATGAAAGCCTACAGCGATCAAATCAATAACGCGGTCTCTGTCGGGCTAGGTGCTGGCGATCCTAATCAATCAATGATGGTGTCACAAATTTCACAGCATCTACAGCCACAACATATTAATCAAGTATTCACAGGGGTTGCGACCAGTCGCGCGTTATGTGGTCAAGATCAAAGCATTATTAACGGTTTAATCTCCCCAACAGGGACGGTGGGCATGGTGAAAGTTTCGACGGGGCCATTAAGCTCACAACTGCCTGATGGTATTGTGCCGGCCGAAACGGCGGTAGCGATGCTTAAAGACATGGGCGGCAGCTCTGTGAAGTATTTTCCAATGGGTGGTTTAGATACTCGTGAGGAATTTGCCCACATTGCGAAAGTGTGTGCAGAGCATGATTTTTGGTTAGAGCCAACCGGTGGTATTGATCTTGATAACTTTGAAGCCATCATGCGTATTGCTTTGGATGCGGGCGTGAGCAAAATCATTCCACATATTTATAGCTCAATCATTGATAAAGAGACGGGTAATACTCGCCCAGAAGATGTCGCTACCTTATTGGCTATAGTTAAAAAATTACTCGATTAGTTTTTAGCTAAGTTTGCACTCAGCGTAGTGGCCTTTTGGCTACTATGCTGAGGGGGTATTTTGATTATAAATGTGTAGAAATGAGAGTTAAGCTCAAACTATTGAAGTCGGATGCTCAATGTGCTTCTTATTTTTATATTATTGATTTACATTTGAAAAATAGTGGCAAGGTGGTTGCTAAATAACGAGAGACAGGATGTCATTCCGCTATTTCCGTCAATTGGGTTTAACATGATACAACTTCCTTATCCTCGCCTAAATCAAATCTTTGATGCGTTACGCCTTGGTCCTTTGCCTCAACAAGAGTTGGCTGACCGTTGTCAGGTGTCTACGCGAACCATTCGTACGGATATTTCTGCCTTAAATGACACCTTAGTGACGTATGGTGCTCAAGTCACTCATCAGCGTAATAAAGGGTATCAATTAGAGATTTTCGATCAGCCACGCTTTGATGAACTGTTGCAGCAAACGCAACAAATGAGGAAATCACCACGAAATCCGAAAGAACGAATGATGCATCTTATGATGTTATTGTTATCTCAAGATTGTGAATGCAAATTAGATGATCTAGCAAACCAATGGTTTGTGAGTAGAACCTCCTTGCAAGGGGATATGGTTGAGATTAGAGATGTCTTTCAGCAATACGGTTTGAAGCTTGAAAGCCGAGCATTCCAAGGGTTAACCGTGCATGGAAATGAGCAAGCGATTCGAGCCTGTATTGCTCATGTTCTGTTTCGCTTAGAGCCGACCGATCATACATTCAATCATATTTGTGGCTGTTTTTTCCCTGAGATCAATTGCGAGTATTTGCAAGACAAGATTTTGCAATGCATTCAGAACCAGCAGATCCACCTCACCGATGAAGGTATCCATCATTTACAAGTGTATTGTGGCATTGCTTTGCATCGCATGAAAACCGGCCATTTTATTCATGAAATAGCGTTACCTGAAATCAGTGAAGAAGCACAAGCAGCGGGGCGTGAACTGGCTGAACAATTATTGCTGAGCATTGCTGATAACTTAGATGGTGATGAATATTTAGACAATGAGCTTGGCTACTTATGCATTCAAATTGCGGCGCGTCGTGTGGTGGGAGCTAATACCTCTTACTTGCAACCGTCTAGTGAGCCTTATCAATTCATTGATTACCTCTTATCCTTCATTAACGAAAAATATTTTTATAATTTAAATAACGATCCTAAGTTGCATCAAGATTTGTTGTGTCATGTGACCACGATGATGTTACGGGTTAAATATCAAATTACCTTACCGAATCCATTAGTGGATCACATCAAGCGTTACTATCCATTAGCTTATGACATGACCGCAGCGGCGATCGCACAATGGAAAGGTCCGTATTTGATTCCGGATAGTGAAGTTGGTTATTTAGTGATGCATATTGGGGTTGGTATTGAGCGAAATTATGCATCAGAAGTCGAACACACCCCAACGGCGATTTTAGTTTGTAACTCTGGCACTTCGATGAGTCGTTTGCTGGAATCTCAATTGCGTAAACAACTGCCACAGTTATCGATTATGACCTGCTACTCACGTAGAGAATATGAAAGCTTGCCAGAGGTTCGCGAAGATATTGTGATTTCTACAGAGAAGTTGTTAGAAAAAAACAAACCGGTGTTATTAGTAACGCCGATGCCAACGCCATTCCAAATTGAGCAAATTCGGAAACATATTCAAAATCATCGTACGCCGCCCTACATATTAGAGTGTTTCTTCGATGAGAAATATTTTAAACATTTACAACAACCCATTACACAACAGGATTTATTGCAGCAGTTATGCGCTGAGTTGGAAACGGATGGCATTGTACCTGCAGAATTTTATCCATCGGTACTTGAAAGAGAAAACATCACTCCAACCATGCTAGGCGATATGATCGCTATTCCTCATTCTGTTGGCCTGATGGCGAATGAAACTAAGGTCTATACCGTGTTTTCTGAAAAAGGGGTGAAATGGGGCAATAATCATAAAGCGCATTTGATCTTTTTGTTTGCCATTAAAAAAGAAGATTACGAAGAAGCTATGGGGTTATATGAGCTGTTTGTGACCTTCATGGATTCCAAAGCATTATCTTCTTTAACTCATTGCAATAACTTTGAAGCCTTCATTCACTTTGCCAAACGGTGTTGGTTAAGCTGTAAAAAAGAATGGTAACCAGCTGATGCGTTTGCTACTTAGGCATATCATGTAGGCAGATCATGATGCTCTAAACAGATAATAGTACTCTAAACAAATAATGGTGATCTAGGCAGATAAAATCGTTACCTAAACAGATAATAGTTACCTAGACAGTAGCAAAGGAGCGGAGCGTCTCATTAAGCTTTAAATGGCCCATAGGTGAAGATACTGTCGATCAGCTCTTGAGTATCCACGTTATCAGGGTTGGCTCGTAGATAAGTACGTAGCCCCATGATCTGAATTTGCAAATAACGAGATAATGGTTGGCATGGCTGTTGTTTGGCGATCTCACCTTTGGTTTGCGCCTCTTGTAATAACTTGGTAAAGGCGTTTTCGATTTGGCTGAGCAAGGTTTTCGCTTGTTCTAATAACTCTTCATTTTCTTCGGTTAATTCTGAGATGGTCTTCACTAACAGGCACATATTGCTGGGGGCTGAATCTTGACTATCGACCACCGCCGCATAAATGAAATTCTTCAAGGCAAGCAACGGGCTATCGGTTTGCACACGGCACTGGGCCAACAATTGCAAGGTGTTCGTGGTGTAATGATGCAAGGACTCCTTAAATAACCCTTCTTTACTGCCAAAGCAGGCATAAATACTTCCCGGACGCATATCAATCACATCTTGCAGGTTACGCATGGAGGTACCATGGAAGCCTTTTTGCCAATACAGCGCCGTTGCTTTTTGGATAACCTGTTCTCGATCGTATTTGGTTGATTTTGCCACGTACATTACCTATTTCGTTTATCTTGATTTCGTTTTTCTTTCGACGTGTCTTAGTGTCTCGATTGACATTATTGATGCGTCATCTTGTTCTCTTCTTGTACATGGTGAGGACTTTTTAAGTTACTGTTTAATCAGTTTTTTATTGAGATTTAAACCATTTAATCATGCCAATTAACTTATGTACACCACGTATGCTTGATTATTATTTTGAACATTTGTTCAATTTTAACTTGAACGATCGTTCAAATCCACATATATTATTGGTCATACAGCAAGCATTATGAAAATCACAACAAGATGGGGAAATATAATGAGTCATTTTACGATCCACGATGTGCAGTCTGCACCAGAAGCAAGTAAACCTGGACTAGAGCGTTCACTCAAAGCGAATGGTTTTATCCCGAATTTACACGGCGTACTAGCTGAAGCCCCTGGCTTATTAGAGGGCTACCAAGTACTGCACCAACTATTTTCTAATTCATCCTTTAATGCTGAAGAGTTAACGGTGGTATGGCAAACCATCAATGTTGAACATGAATGTCATTATTGTGTTCCAGCGCATACAGGGATTGCGTTATCTATGAAAGTGGACGAATCGTTAAATACCGCGCTGCGTAATAACACGGCAATGCCAACGGAAAAGCTGCAAGTATTGCATGACACTACCTTGAGCATGGTGCGTAACCGTGGTCAGTTATCAGAACAAGAGATTCAAACTTTCTTTAATGCAGGATACGGTCAACGTCAGTTGCTTGAAATTGTCTTGGGCCTTTCGCAAAAAGTGATCAGTAACTACACCAACCATCTTTCTAAGACGCCGGTTGATTCTGTATTTGAAAAATTCGTTTAATGGAAAGCCTTCCTCTGGAGATGACTGATCCGGCGGAGCGATTGACATTAAATGGGTAAACTAAGCGACATAAGGGATGATCTTATGTCGCTTTTTTCGTTTTTGATTGCGAGTGTACGATTAATCTGTGATATTGCTTGGTGTATGAAATCTAACGTTAAATAGAATGGCTTAATGGTGATTTAAGGAACACTCATGTCTCAACCTGTTGGTTTAAAAGCGGTTGCATTGCTTGAAGCGTCGAAAGGAGTGTTGGCTTTATGTGTGGCATTAGGGGTATATACCTTGTTTAGTCATGATGCCCAACAAATCGTTATCGAGTTAATCCAGCATTGTCATCTTAATCCCGCCAGTTATTACCCTCATTTATTGATTGAGAAAGTGGCTCTCATCACACCGCAAAACCTTAACCTGATCACCATTGGAATCATGCTTTATGGTGCGATTCGATTTATAGAAGCTTACGGCTTATGGCGAGCGAAAAGGTGGACCGAATGGTTTGCACTTGTCAGCGGGGCAATTTATATCCCATTTGAAGTATATGAACTGATTAAACAAGTGGATGTACTCACGGTTGGAGCATTCGTTATTAATATATTGGTTGTTGGCTATATGGTGGCGGTTCTTAAACACACCAAGCACTAATTTTTGTTGCTTGCGGGTTAAAATTTTGTTTTATAAAGGTTTCTTGAACCTGTTTTTTGTTATCTTCTCAGATTTTTTTTCATTAACAATAAAGCTTTTATTGCGCCTATCATTTAAACTACCCCTTATTGGTTAGGTGGTCGTTGTAGTGATGGGGTCATCAAGAACAAAAATAACGATTATTTTGATGATTTATTTGTCATTTACTGCATTCAGAACCTATCCTTAAGTAGTATTTTTGTTGAATTATTGATTCTAATTTACTGTAATGTAAGGAATATATATGAAGAAACGTTACGTTGCCATCATCGTGTTAATCGGTGTGGTAATTGGCTGGATCACGTTTGGGGGAACCCAAGCGGCACTTCACGCCACTTCAACGACTGAATTTTGTGTCTCATGTCACACCATGGAAAAACCTTTTCAGGAGTACCAAGGTTCAGTTCACTTTAGTAATAGTAAAGGTGTAAGAGCTGAATGTGCCGATTGTCATATTCCAACACACAATACAGTGGATTACCTTTGGACTAAGATCCGTGCATCAAAAGACATCTATCACGAATTTGTGACAGGTAAAATTGATACTGATGAGAAATATGAAGAGCATCGTTTAGCCATGGCTCAAACGGTGTGGGATCAATTGAAAGCGAATGATTCTGCAACTTGTCGTTCTTGTCACAGCTTTGATGCCATGGAGCTTTACGACCAACCTAAAGGCGCACGTGACATGCACTTAGCGGCACAAAAAGATGGCCAAACGTGTATCGATTGTCATAAAGGTGTCGCTCATATGGCCCCACAAATGAAGCTAGATACGTCTGAATTTGATCATTTAGTGGATATTGCGAACAACACGCCAGCAGACGCAAAAGAAGTGTATGCTCTAAATCCAATTCAAATGGGCGATTTAGCGACGGTTAACCCATCAACTGCATTAACCGTGACTAAAGCTGAAGGCACAAAACGTTCAGTGACACTGTCGGGTTACCAAATGAAAGGTGCAGAGCAAATTTTGTACTTTGATAATGGTAAACGCGCCATTATTGCTAGCTTGACGGACAATGGTCAAAAAGCATTAAAAGTTGGTGAATATGAAACCGATCATTACGGAAACCAATGGCGTAGTGCAACCTTAACCGGTGAAATCGATGGCCCAGTATTGGCTTCACGTGAACCGTTATGGAAATATGCAACAGACCTAGATAACGTATATTGTTCAACTTGTCACGCTAAGATCCCTGCCGATCACTTTACTGTCAACGCATGGCCTTCAGTGGTGAAAACCATGGGCTCTCGTACCGATATTTCAGCCGCTAACTTAGAAATTTTGACTAAATTCTTCCAATATCACGCCAAAGATATGAAAGGACAGGAGTAATTAGAATGAGCAATATGAATATCTCCCGTCGTGGGTTTTTAAAAGGGGCGGGTGCCTCAGCTGGAGCGTTGGCAATTAGTAGCATTGTTCCTCTTCCTGCGTCTGCTAATAGCAATATTTCGGAGCGTGGCTATGTGATTACCGCGGGCCGTATGGGAATTTTGAAAGCAAAAGTAGTCGATGGAAAACTGGTTGAAACAACCAATGCGTTACCGCAAACCATGGTCAACCATTTACAACAAACCGGTCCTTCGCAGGTGTACACGAAAGCGCGTGTTAAGTACCCAATGGTGCGTAAAGGCTTCCTTGAAAACCCTGAAAATCCAACCGGAGTACGTGGTAAAGATGAATATGTTCGCGTATCTTGGGAAAAAGCATTAAAACTGGCACATGAACAACACATGCGAGTCCGTAATACTTACGGTCCTGAAGCCATTTATGCCGGTTCATACGGTTGGCGTTCAAGTGGTGTGTTGCACGATGCTCGTACCTTGCTACAACGTTATATGACCTTGGCGGGTGGTTATGTGGGTTACTTAGGTGACTATTCTACCGGTGCAGCGCAAGTTATCATGCCTCACGTAGTGGGCTCGATTGAGGTGTATGAACAACAAACCACCTATCCTGTCGTGATGGAGCATTCTGATGTTGTGGTATTTTGGGGATTAAATCCGCTAAATACGTTGGAAGTGGCGTGGACGGCTGCTGACGGTCAAGGTTTAGAGTTTTTCCATCAGCTTAAAAAATCAGGTAAAACGATTATTGCGATTGATCCTATGCGTTCTGAAACCATTGATTTCTTTGGTGACAACGTACAATGGATCGCCCCGCACCCAATGACTGATGTCGCCCTTGCTCTAGGGATCGCACATACATTAGTTAAGAATAAGCAACATGATGAGACGTTCTTAAAAACCTATACCCAAGGTTTTGAACAGTTTAACCAGTACTTACAAGGTGAAACTGACGGCGTTGCGAAAGACTCAGCTTGGGCGGAAAACATTACCGGTGTACCAGCCAAACAAATTGAACTATTAGCGGATATTTTCTCGAAAAACCGCACAATGCTGATGGCGGGCTGGGGTATCCAGCGTCAACAATTTGGTGAGCAACGTCACTGGATGATCACTACTTTGGCGGCGATGTTAGGTCAAATTGGTCTTCCTGGTGGTGGTTTTGGGTTCTCTTACCATTATTCAAATGGTGGTAACCCAGCGCGTGATGCGGGTGTATTACCTGCGATGACGGCAACCATTGATGAGAACTTTACAGCGGGTATAAAAACTCATGGGGTAGTTAACGCATTCCCTGTTGCTCGTATTGTTGAAGCGATGGAAAACCCGGGTAAACAATATCAACATAATGGTCAAACTCGCACCTTCCCACATTTGCGAATGATCTGGACATCTGGTGGGGCCAACTTTACACAACACCAAGATACTAACCGTTTAGTGAAAGCGTGGAATAAGCTAGATTTTGTTGTGATCAATGAAATTTATTGGACTGCGGCGGCAAAACATGCCGATATCGTTTTCCCAATTACTACCAGCTTTGAACGTAATGATATGACTATGGTTGGTGACTATAGTAATCAGTTTATCGCGCCGATGAGACAAGCCGTTGCAGCAGAAGGTGAATCGAAGAGTGACTTTGAAGTGTTCGCATCCTTGTCTGAGCATCTATTCAAAGGCGGTCGTCGAGTGTATACCGAAGGCCGCGAAGAAATGGAATGGTTACGTGACTTCTATAAGAAAGCACAAAATAGTGGCCGTAATGCTCGTGTAGCTATGCCTAACTTTACTCAATTCTGGGAAGCGAATGAATACCTAGAAATGAAATGGAATGATGAAGCTGCAAAATTTGTGCGCTTTGCTGATTTCCGTAAAGATCCGGTGCTTAATCCACTAGGTACACCAAGTGGTAAGATCGAAATTTATTCGAAAACTCTAGAAGGTTTTGGCTTAAAAGATTGTCCAGCTCACCCGACATGGCTTGAGCCAACAGAATACACCGGCAGTGCCAAAGAAGGCGAATTGCAATTGATGACGGCTCACTCCGCTTATCGTTTGCACAGTCAATTCAACTACGCCGATGTGCGTAAAGAATACGCGATTGCCAATAAAGAGCCGATTTTGATCAATAAAGATGATGCGGCTAAACGTGGCATTAAAACAGGCGATGTGGTGCGAGTGTTTAACCAACGTGGGCAAGTGCTGGCGGGGGCAAGCGTCACCGATGGCATCAAACAAGGTTCGGTTTGTATCCACGAAGGGGCATGGCCTGATTTTGATCCTGAAATCGGCATTTGTCGTAATGGTGGGCCAAACGTTCTGACTCTTGATATTCCAACCTCTCGTTTAGCCAATGGCTGTGCGGCTAACTCTGCACTGGTTAAGGTCGAAAAATGGGTTGGTGAAACGCTTGAGACTCAAGCCTTTGAGCCACCAAAAGTGACGCAAGCTTAATCCTGTTTTAACTTGTATCCTATAAATAAAAATCTGAGCTGTTATGGCTCAGATTTTTTTATTTTTCATCCTTGCTTTTAATGTTTTATAAAAACAGTGGAATAGAAAGAGGAAGTCGCTAGGTTAGTTATTACTTAATATCAATCTAATATCAATCGTCCGTCCTAATTCGTGTATTTGGTTTAACTTTTTACCGCGTCATCTTTGTTTTGAAGGGCTGATTTTTGTTTAGAGAAATAATACAGACCAATAAGCGCGGCGAGAGCACTACTTAATGCCCCAAGCGCTAATGACCAACGTGGGCCATATTGATCGGCAATCCAGCCAACGATCGGTGCTCCAATCGGGGTACACCCCATGGCAATCGCCATACGAATCGCAATAACTCGCCCGCGCATACTTGGCTCTGTAGTGAGCTGTAATAAGCTATTGCTTGAGGTATTGAAGGTTTGTACGGAAACTCCAATGAGAATTAAGGTCACTCCAAATAACCAGTAGCTTGGGCTAATGGCAGAGATAATAAAGCCAACAGTAAGAACGCCACACCCAAGTACTAACGAGCGCATGGACGGGCCTTCACTTTTGGCTGAAAATAATGCCCCTGCGACAGAGCCTACCGCCATTAAGGTGGTTAATAATCCAAATTGTTCAACCCCCACATCAAACACTTTTACTGCCATGGTTGAAATGAAAATCGGGAAATTGAGCGCAAACGTACCAATCATAAACAACATAAAAAAGATCGTTCGTAGATCGTCACGTTGCCAAGAATATTGAAAGCCTTTCAATAAGGCCCCAGGACCTTTGGCACTGCGAGTGCTTGGATGTAACTCATTAATTCGAAAATGAAACAGTGAGAAGAGTACCCCAACAAAAGATAAAGCATTCACGATAAAGACCCAACCTGTGCCAATGCCAGCAATCAATAAGGCTGCCAGAGAGGGGCCTATCATGCGAGCGGAGTTGAATGAGGTTGAATTTAACGCCACAGCATTGGATAAGTCTTTATCGCTGACCAATTCAGTGACAAAGGTTTGGCGAACGGGAGCATCTATGGCGGTAGTGCAACCTAGAATAAATGCGAAAATATAGACCTGCCAAAGTTCGATATGGCCGGTTAAGGTTAAAATCCCGAGCAATAAAGGTAATAACGCCAACAAAGATTGAGTGATGATTAAGACTTTGCGGCGGTCAAATTGATCGGCAATGTAACCAGAAAAAGGCAGTAATAAAGCGTGTGGTCCAAACTGTAAAGACATGACAATTCCCACCGCGGTCGCATTGTGTTGCGTTAATTCCGTTAACACTAACCAGTCTTGCGCTGTACGTTGCATCCAAGTGCCAATATTGGAAACCAGAGCACCAATCGCCCATAAACGATAATTATAAAATTGTAATGAACGAAACGTGGCTTTAATTGCAGAGGCCATGACCAACCTTATGATAACAATGCGCGATTAAGATAAGAGGGGGTAATGGTAACGTGTTCATTCACCATCCCCTAATGATAAAAACGTCTAAAAATAGCTGTGATTATGACAAAAAAGCTACAAAAGGGTTAAAGTCTTTATTTTTATGGAAATGCATTGTGATTACAAGGCGATAAAAAATCCCATAAGATTGTTTATGTCTCAATAAAATACAGTGCTAACATGCGCGATGATAATCACAGTTTTTATGGTGCTGGGTGACGTATGACAACAAAAATATCTCGTCGTAAACAATATTTCCAAGTTTTAGCGATGGGTTTTAGTGCCTTTATTTTTAATACCACCGAATTTGTTCCGGTAGGGATTTTGACCGATATTGCGCAAAGCTTTGGTATCACGACGGCCAAAGTTGGCTGGATGCTCACCATTTATGCATGGGTAGTGGCTCTGTTTTCGCTTCCTCTGATGCTGCTTACTCGTAAAGTTGAGCGCAAAACCTTGTTGTTGTGTTTGTTTGGTGTTTTCTCTGCCAGCCATGTGTTGTCGGTATTGGCGTGGAACTTTCCAGTCTTGGTCATCAGCCGTATTGGAATTGCTTTTTCCCATGCTATCTTCTGGTCGATTACGGCCGCCATTGCGATACGTGTTGCTCCTGCGGGTAAAAAGACATTTGCTTTAAGTGTGTTAGCGACAGGGACTTCTCTTGCTATGGTATTAGGCGTACCAGTAGGGCGTTTGATTGGACAATGGTTTGGCTGGCGAGCGACATTTGGCGTCATCGGTGGGATCGCTTTTATGATGATGCTGATCTTAGCCCGCCTGTTACCACCATTACCGAGTGTCTCATCTGGCAGTTTAAAAAGTTTATCGGCGGTATTCAAAAAGCCAGTGTTGTTAGGGTCGTATTTCTTTATCTTTTTAATCTTTACTGCTCACTATACTAGTTACAGCTATATCGAACCGTTTATGCATGAAGTCGGACAAGCCAACAGCTACTTTACGACTTTCTTACTGTTGTTGTTTGGTGGTGCGGGTATTGTCGGCAGTGTGATTTTTGGCATTTGGGGTGAAAAACATAATACTAAGTTATTGCTGGCTAGCGGTGTGCTTTTAAGTATCTGTTTATTTTGGTTGAATGCTGTAGCTCTTTCTCAATGGGGGATCACTGGTCTTATTTTTGTTTGGGGCGCGGTGATGATGCTGGTGCCTGTTACCATGCAAGTTAAGGTATTCAATATTGATAATGATGCCTTTGAAGTCATTATGTCGATGTATTCTGGCATCATAAATTTAGGCATTGGTGCAGGTGCTTTATTAGGCGGTAAAGTGTTATTGCATTTCGGGTTAGCCAATATTGGCTATGTGGCGGCCACCATTGGAGTGATTTCAATGATTGTGCTGGTGGCCTTGTTACGAAAATACCCCATCTTACGTTAAAATTAGTAATGTAATTTATTGAAAATGGAGAAAATTCCCATCATTCAGCTATATTTGAAATGGTGATGATTTACACTTTATAAACACACTATTGTTACATCGACCACAAGGATAGTCACGGTATGAAACCTATTGATGAAGAGTCGCGCCAGTTTGTAAACAATATGGTTGAGTCAGCCATTCGAATTGGGCTTATTTTTATTTTGGTGTGGGGGACATTTCATATCGTTCGCCCTTTTATTCTTCCCGTATTATGGGGGGCGATCATTGCGGTGGCATTGAACCCGGTAGTGAATATGCTCAGTGCACGTATTCGAGGAAAACGCACTCTGGCGGTAACCCTAGTAACGGTGGCTAGCATCGCATTATTGATTTCGCCTTTTGCAATGATCTCAACCTCAATTTATGACGGCTTGATGTTCTTAACCGACGTCGTGAAATCGGGACAATTATCGCAATGGACGCCGAATCCCGCGATACAAGACTGGCCATTAGTCGGCCCATCCATTTTTGATGGATTAACCTACCTATCTTTGCACATTAAAGATATGATCGTGCAATTCCTACCCCAGATAAAAGTTGTTTTAAGCCACTTATTGGCGACCTTTGGCAGTGGTTTAGGTAGCTTAGTCATGTTCTTTTTATCCTTGGTGATTGCGGGTGTCTTTATGGCGGCAAGCGAACCGATTTCTCAAGCTATTATTCAGGTCTTTGAACGTAGCGCAGGAGAACATGGCACACGTTGGGCTAATATGTTGTCGAATATTATTCGAAGCGTTTTAGTCGGGGTGATTGGCGTGGCTTTTATTCAAAGTTTAATTATCAGTGCTGCTTTATTTACTTTTCATATTCCCGCTGCTGGCTTAATTAGCCTAGTGATCTTAGTTTTGTGCATTGCCCAACTTCCAGCCATTTTACCTTTGTTGCCCTTATTTGGTTATATGTACCTGACGGCTGATACCACCTCATTTATTATCTTTACTGTGTGGGGATTACTTGCCGGGCTTTCCGATAACATTTTAAAACCACTATTGATGGGGCGTGGATCTGTGGTACCTATGCCCATTGTGGTGATTGGCTCTTTAGGTGGCATGATGTACGCGGGGATCATTGGGTTATTTTTAGGTGCAGTCATTCTATCCCTATGGTGGGGAGCCTTTACGGTGTGGCTTAAAATTGATCAAGGTAAAGCGCTTACTTAACCACCATCCAAAAATGGAATAAAAACAGCGCCTACTTGAACTGACCCCCAATAGTTGGACACCAACATTGGGGGTTATTTTATGTCTAAGTACATCAGAGAATTAAAGCTGTGCATTGCTCAGCGTTGCCTTGATGGCGAATCATCGACATCTCTTGCAAAAGAGTTATCTATTCCTGCGAACCAAATTCGTTATTGGACTTCTGTTTACAGGATCCATGGTTCATCTTCATTTTTACCTCTTGATTATGAAAATTCCGCAGATTTTAAATTCTCGGTATTAAAATCAATGTGGGAAAATAACTGGTCTATAAGCCAAGCGAGTGCTGAATTCAATTTTTCTTCTAACGGGACTATTTCTGTTTGGTTAAAGCTTTATAATCAGTCGGGATTCCAAGGCTTACATTCCCGACCTAAAGGCAGACCATCTATGAAAACTCAATCAAATAAGCGTCCGACTAAACCTGATGAAGACATGTCACTTGATGAACTCAGAGAGGAACTGGCTTATTTGAGAGCGGAGAATGCTGTTCTAAAAAAGTTAGAGGAGCTGGACAAGTTAAAACGTCAAGCAGCAAAGAAAAAGCGTTGACTGTTCAAGCTCTAAAACACCAACACAAAATCCAGCATTTATTGCAATCCATTGGATTGCCCAAGAGTGTGTATTACTACCAATGCCAAGTGTTGAGCACTCCCGAGCCTTACGCGAATGAGATAGCGAGTATTGAAAGAATATTTCATAAGCATAAAGGTCGATATGGTTATCGACGCATTCATTATGCTTTACGTAGAGAAGGCATCTACTTAAATCATAAAACGGTTCAGCGCTTAATGGCAAAACTAGGGCTAAAATCGACCGTAAGACCGAAGAAATATCGTTCTTATAAAGGTGCGATTGGGCGTATTGCCCCGAATATTCTGAAGCGAGACTTTAAATCGACGAAACCAAATGAAAAATGGGTGACCGATGTGACGGAATTTAAAGTGGCAGGTGAAAAAGTCTATTTATCTCCTATCATCGATTTATTTAATCAAGAAGTCGTTAGTCATACTGTAGCGAGCTCACCTAAATTACATCTCGTGACCGAGATGCTAGAGAAAGCGACGAGTAAGTTAAGTCAAGCGTCCTCGTTAACTTTACATAGTGACCAAGGGTGGCAATACCAACACCGTGATTATCGTAACAAGCTAAAAGAGAAAAGAATAAATCAGAGTATGTCGAGAAAAGGAAACTGTCTTGATAATGCTGTGGCTGAAAACTTCTTCGCACTTTTAAAAACAGAAATGTACCATGGTTACCACTTTGACAGTGCTGAGCAACTTATGGCATGCATTGATGAATATATTGATTATTACAATAACGATCGGATTAAGGTGAAATTAAAAGGCCTAACTCCGGTAGAATACCGAAATCAGGCCTTAGAAGCCGCATAACAGAAATGTCCAACTTTAAGGGGTCACTTCATACTACGCTTAGCGCTGTTTTTTTGCCCAGTAAACCTAATGATAATTTCATTTATACAATCATTTGCTTATATTGTGCGCAATCAAACCAAAATGTGTAGAAAAAGGCTTTTATTTTTTTATCGTTATGGCATAGTAACACCCGTCTTCAAGAGACAGCTTACCAGTTAAGCGTGCGTCGTATAATGGCTATTACCTCAGCCTTCCAAGCTGATGATGCGGGTTCGATTCCCGCCGCACGCTCCAAATCTTATATAAATCTCACGTATCTATTTGAAAAACAACACTCTTTATTGAGTGATTTTTTGTATCTGCAATTTGGTTTTGTTCATTTCAAATTGCTCGGTGGTCATCTGGTGGCCAAGCGGTGTCCATATTTAAATTTGAGCTAAAAATTGAGCAGAAGTAACTTCCTCCGCTCAATATTGGAAAAGCTAATCTTAATTCTCTGAAATCACCATTTCCAGCATATTTAAGAAAATTAAAGGGCTTTCTAAATGAATACACAATTCAAAAACGACTACAGCATGGTTTTGAAAGAGAATTGAAGCCTTATTTGAGGCGAAGCCAGGTACACCTAAGGTTCTGAGCTTGAACTACATTAAGGACCAACTAAAATTGGAGGTTATTTTTTGTGATTTAAGCCTCGTGGAACTATCCATCTGCAATAAGGAAGTAAAAATGAATATTAAGGAGTTTTCTAGCTTGGTAGATTTGTCGAATTACACGCTTAGGTACTATGAAAAGATCGGCTTACTTAAAAATGTTCGGCGCAACAATAGTGGTCACCGAGTGTATACCGAGAAAGACGTAAAGTGGGTAGAGTTTGTGATTCGCCTGAAAGAAACGGCCATGCCACTAGAAGATATATTGAGATACGCTCGGCTAAGAGAGCAGGGCAATAGCACGATACTTGAACGTCAAGCCTTGCTAGAACAGCACCAACAGAGTTTACAAGCGTATATAGAGCAACAACAATCTCACCTTTCGGCGTTGGAAGATAAAATTGGTCTGTATAAAGATGGAAAAGTGTCTTGACTTAGAGTGAACTCTAACTTGTATGCTGTACTCTTATTGAACACATAGGAGTAAGACAATGAAAACGTCACGTTTTGAAAAAGGATTAGAACTACTTAAACATATTGATGGTGAAGCAGGGCAAAATGTTATTGATAGCTTGAAAGATATCAGCCCTGATTTGGCTAAATATACCATTGAGTATCCTTTTGGTGATATCTATTCGCGCAAAGGCTTGGATTTGAAATCGCGTGAGATTGCTACAGTGGCAGCATTAACAGCATTAGGCAACTGTGCTCCACAACTTAAAGTACATTTAAATGCGGCGTTTAATGTGGGTTGCAATGAAGAAGAGCTCAAAGAAGTGATTATTCAGATGTCTGTTTACGCTGGCTTTCCTGCTGCGCTGAATGGGATGTTCGTATTCAAAGAAGTGCTCATTGAACGAACCGAGAATCACAACAACTAAGTAGACTATGTATACGCATTTAACGTAAGTTCACTAAATCTACGCCCAAACATAACCTTTTTACTCGTGCGATTTTGCTCATCGCACAAGTATTAACTAACTCATTTGTCATACCTGTAGTTGTTTATGAACCTTTAATGTTCCATTTTCCGAAATTGACCCAAATACAACTTATATAGTGGTAATGAAATTCACGCGGAAATAGTGAGTTTTTATGTTTCTAAAGTTGCTCCGGGACAAAAGTGACTTAGCCCATAGTATTGTTTTTAATGTGGTGGTGTCATGGTTTCTGTCAATCTAACATAGTAGACTCAAGTAGTTACTTTTTGAACTGGATGCTAATTATGACTAACGAATCTTCTCCTGATGGCCTTGCCGCGCAAGTTTTTGGTTCACAAATACCTCTCCCACCTTTTGGTAATATTGAAAAAGGAGAGCTAGCAATTAAGTTTTCTAACTCTACCTTCTGGTTACCACTGGACGAAGCAACAATGAGAAGAGTTCATCGACAAACAGGTGTCCTTAGCGATGAACTTCGTAATAGTCTAGAACTGAATCAGCAAAAGGCTTCAGAGTTCCTTTCAAAATCTCTTCAGCTTCCAAATCTAGCTCTCTTTGCTGGGAGTGGTGCTTCCCTTGGAGAGCCCAATGGCCCATCCATGCGGGATCTTTGGGTAAAATGTATGTTCGTGAATGCCGAAGAGAATGGTAGCGAGAACGCAGTCGAACAGCTTCATGAGGAAGCCAAAGCCATTTGCAACAAGTTACGCTATACAGATTTTGAATCACCTAATATTGAGCACTTTTTGTCTGCTTGTGATGCATACCTTACCGTTTACCCAGAAGACCAGTCAGTGAAGCCGTTCTTAACGTCTTGCAAAGCTAAAATACTTGAAGCTTGTTCTCAGTTTTTAACGACAGACAACTCTGATATTTCAGCATATACTGAAACACTTAGAAAGTTAGCAAGGCGGCGTACAAGAGATCCAAGACTAAAAGTATTCACAACTAACTATGACATGTGCTTTGAAACGGCGTCTTCTGATTTGGGGATGATGGTCGTTGATGGGTTTTCCTACACAAGGAAGCGACGTTTTAATGGTCAATACTTCAATTTCGATGTGGTTAACAGAGCCCATGAAGAGCAATCCTTCATTCAAGGTGTAATTCAGTTATATAAGTTACATGGCTCCGTAAGTTGGGAGTACCAAGATAAAGATGTGTATGAAGTTCAGCAGCCATCTCCAGAATTAGCATGTCTTATCTATCCAGCAAAAGGGAAGTACCAACAAGCATTTATACAACCTCATCTAGAGCTTTTGTCTCGTTACTTAGAATTTCTACGGCTACCAAATGCTTGCTTAGTGGTAAACGGATTTGGTTTTAATGATGACCATTTATCTGAACCTATTCTTTCTGCGATTAAATCTAATCCAAGCTTGAAGTTAATTGTTTCTGATTATGCCGCATATGGGCAAATTAACGGTGGTGGTAGCCATTATTGGCAAGATTTAGCTTCATGTGGAGCCGATGTGACATTCATTAATGCTTCTTTTAAGCAGTTATCTGGATTGATACCCAACTTAGCCGCACTGAGCCCTGCTGAACAACTCGGTAAAGACGTTCAACGCTTGTTGGTGGGAGGTAATGGGTGATTGGTTTATTAAATAGTGGGCTCCTAAACCCTTCCCTTAAGGTTGGAGTGATCTCAGGAGTTAACGCAAAAGGTATCACGCTGAATCTGACAAAGGCTGGATTGAAGTCGGCGAGTTATCACGATGGAGGGCGCTATGGTAGAGGAGAAGTCGGCGAGTTAGTTCTTATTGAAGGACAAACGGAGTTAACTTTGGGGAAGGTTCTAGATGTTAGGTTACCTGAAAAAGTACGACAAGATCTGGCTAGTGTAAGTTCTGAAAATGAGATTGATGCTATAGGTTACATGCAGGTACTAGGCTCCGTTTGCCTTAGTACATTGGTAGTTTCTGCAGGTGTAACAACATATCCAAGAATAGGGGATAGCGTTTATTCTGCACCTGCTGAGTTTATTGCAAAGCTACCTGAACTATCCGATCGTGCCATATCAAGGGAACAGCCTAGACTAATCAAACTAGGCTCTATAGCTGATGGTGTTTCTAGTGATGTTGCTGTAAGTCCCGAAAAGCTTTTTGGTAGACACTGTGCAATTCTCGGCTCAACAGGAGGAGGGAAAAGCTGGACAACTTCTAGGCTTATTCAGGAGTGCGCTAAGTTTCCGAGCTCTAAAGTTATCGTTATTGATGCCACTGGAGAGTACCGAAGCCTACCCACTTCCTATACCATGCATCGCCACTTGGGGAAGCCTTTAAATACGCACCAAGACTCCACTTGCTTTAGAATTCCGCCAACTGACTTCGTCGAGTCTGACTTTTTAACTCTCTTTGAACCATCAGGGAAAGTACAAGGGCCCAAACTTAGGGAGGCTATAAGAAGTTTGAGGCTTGTTCACTTGGATCCGTCTATAGCTGACCATGGTGTTTTAATGAAAGTTAATCGAAGCAAAGAGGCTTATAGAGCTTCAATGCGAAAGCGACAACCTGATACACAGTTACCTTTCTCAGCCTTGGTGGACTTACCTACACAGCCTTTTGATGTTAAAAAACTCATGCGGCAAATAGAGCAAGAATGTTGCTGGTCAAATAATGATGCCTGGGGGAACCCAACAACCGATTTAGGCTATTGTTCTTCTCTTTTTACAAGAATTCAGTCTGTACTCAAATCTCCATCGTTCGAAGTAGTGTTTCAAGAATCTCAAGGAGACACTCTTGGGCAAGTTTTAGATGAATTTCTCAGTTCACATAATCGTGTTCTCCGTTTGTGTTTAAGTGCTACTAGTTACGAGTTTAATGCGAGGGAGATACTAGCTAATGTGATTGGACGTAAGTTGCTGTCTTATGCGAGAAATGAACGATTTACTAATCAACCTTTACTTGCTGTAGTAGACGAAGCTCATAACTTTCTTGGGAAGAAGGTAGGATTTGAAGAGTATGCAACTCGTCTTGATGCTTTTGAAATCATTGCAAAAGAAGGGCGTAAGTATGGTTTGAACATTTGCCTTACCACTCAACGACCTAGGGATATTACCGAAGGTGTGATAAGCCAAATGGGTACTTTACTTGTCCATCGCTTAACTAACAGTAATGACCGTGAACTTGTAGAACGAGCTTGTGGAGAAGTGGATAAGTCGATGATCGAGTTTCTACCTAATCTAAAACAAGGGGAACTTGCTGTTGTTGGGGTCGATTTCCCGATTCCTCTGACAATTCAAGTGCATAAACCTGAGCACCCACCATTGTCTGATAGCCCAAGTTATCAGTTGTACTGGTAATATAGTTAACTATTGGCATTAGATAATGCTAAGGAAAATTCTGGGGGCATGTTTTTCTTTTGGCGCTAGAAAAATTTATCTGAAAGTCTGACATACACCAGAAGTCGTAAAACGGAAATGTGCAATAATCAGTTAGAAACATTATTGAAAAAGCCGAACTTCAACGTATTCGGCATTTTCGGCTTAGTGGTGAGTTTGAAACGACTGAATAGATTAACCGGTACTAGTTCGAACGTGTTCAACTATCAGTATTTATTGTGAATTGACCTGTCATTTCTACACTATTAGAAAGTACACAGGTAACGCTACAACCAGTGCACAGGAGAAAATTCAGCTCGTACTACAGTTCTCGAAAACCACCTGCTTATCTTTTATTGATTACCTTCCATGCTTTTTATCCCATTTATCTGTAATAACATACAACACACCAAATGCTGTAAATAAAACAGTAATGCCGATGAGCAGTGGAACCAGTCCGTTAGCAAGATTTACATAATCCCTCTTTTAACAACTCACTGTTATATATGGGATTTTCATATTTTTGTCAGCGTCAAACATCGCGTTTATCCGGAAAGCTTTTTAGGCAACGTTCGACTCTTATAGATAATACGTTAATCGGTAACAGTATCAATTGAGTGACAGTATAGCCTTGGTAATGTAAGGCATGTCGGGATGAAAAAATAGCCACATAGCTAGCAATTAATAAGTTAGGGTTGGCATGATAAAATTGGTTAATGGATATCAGTAGTTCTTTCACTCTGAATTATAACCTTAGTGGGATCATTGAAAGCGGTAGGAGAGGCGGACTCCTGGTTTCAGTTCGATTGGTTGGTTAAAAAGAGAAACCTGTTACAGATCAGTATGCTGGAAATTGAGACTAAGTGAATAACATGTCAAAGTGGGCAGGCTTTTAAAGTCGCTTGTTTTGCATAAAGTATTAGCGTTAGTCTGATTACTTTTTCATTGAGTTCGTTATTGAATTCACTGTGTTAGCTCACGAAACGGGAACTGAGTACCTTCGTGGGAGTTATTAGTTTAGGTATTTAGGATAACTGTGAGGATAGAAGGATGAAATACGCTCCAATTAAAGATGAAATTACCGTTGAAGATTTCGCGAAAATTGATATTCGTGTTGGTCTAATTATTGACGTCTCTGAAGTAGCCAAGTCAGATAAACTGATGAAGCTAACGGTCGATTTTGGTGATCATCAACGTTCAATTTTGGCTGGTATTAAACAAGAACGCGAAAATCCCAAAGAAATTGAGGGAAAACAGGCCTTGTTTGTAGTCAATTTACCTGAAAGAAAGATGGCTGGTGAAGTGTCTCAAGGAATGTTGTTTGACATTGGTTATGAAGATAAATTGCAACCATGCCTTGCTTGTCCAGAGACTGAAATGCCAAATGGTGCAAGAGCTGGGTAATTCTCAACTTATCAAATTGCTGTGCTCGCTCTAGAAATACTATTCGCAGGTATCAGTGGCAAACAGGATTGGTTATTATGGCTCGCTAAATCATGAAGAATAGGTGAGTGGTAGGTGGTTTTATCATGGGTATAGATACCAAATGGTTGGAAGATTTTATTGCGTTGAGCGAGTTAAGAAATTTTTCTCGTGCAGCTGAAGCCCGTTTTATTACTCAGCCAGCGTTTGGGCGTCATATTAAGGCATTAGAAGAAGCGGTGGGGCGTCAATTGATTGATAGAACCACACACCCGGTTAGTTTAACCCCAGCGGGAAAACAGTTTCGTACGACGGCACGTAACCTTATTCAACAATTAGACCATGGGTTAACCCAACTTAAAGGCGTCGATCAGCCACTTTTTGCACCATTAAAAATTGCCTCCCCTCATTCATTAGCTTCACCAACTTTGATGAATTTAATGGAAGAGATAACAACCCCCAGTGAATTACCTTATAGCGTAGATGTGCTACGAGTTGATTTTGCGACTCAATCTTTGATGGAAGGGCAAACCGATATCCTTTTCGCTTTTGATGTGATTGATTTATTGCAGCCGCCTTATCAAAACATTCCCGTTGGTAAAGGGGCCTTTGTATTGGTTTCAGCAACCGATTCGCAAGGCCAGCCTCTCTATACCCCAAATTTAGAACAACCAGTGCCTTTTTTACGTTATTCTTCAGAAAGTTATACCGCTCGCTTAATTGAAGGGCATGTCGGCTCTGATTTGGGATTTTCTCATAGAACGTGCTTTGAATCTTCCATGTGTCAACTGCATAAAGACATGGTGTTACGTGGTAAAGGGGTGAGCTGGCTTCCTAGTTGCTTAATTGAAGCTGAGTTGGCGAGTGGTAAGCTACATGTTTTTGATGATCCTCGCTGGAATGTTCCTTACCAAATGAGAATGTATCGTAACCATAATAGGTTATCGGATATCGGGGAACAATTTTGGGCGCACTTGAAAAGCAAAGTAGCTGACGGTTGGCTCCTTTCATTGTTGTGACCTTGAGCTGAACTTCTCAGCCATTTTTTTATGTTTCATTTCTATGCGGCGTTTTTATGCGGTTCGCTATTTTATGCGGCGCGCTATGTCGAAACGACACTGGTCTATCAAAATAGGCATTTCACTAAATCTCATTTTCTCCTCAGACTAAAGCAAACGTTTGCTTTCTTGGGGGAATAATGAGGCAACTGACATTAGAGCAATTTATCAACCGCATTCCTAAAGCGGATATCCATTATCATTTATTAGGTGGTGTGCGTTTAGAAACTATGGTGGATCTCGCTGAGAAATACCAACATCCACTGTCATTAAATGAAGCGAAGAGCTATTACAGAGCTTATCAACACCAAACGGGCTCCTCAAAAGGAGGGATTGCAGCATTATCACTGTTATACCAATTGATGCAGCAGCCAGAAGATTATTATCGCGTTTTGCTTGAAGTGGCCGAAGATGCACAGGCTTGTGGGGTGAAATATATTGAGACTTTTTGGAACCCATCCGATACGGATTTAACGTATGAAGTGGTCAATCAAGCGTTGGTAGCGGGGATTGAGGCGGCATTTGAGCAATGGGGTATCGTCATCCGCTTAATTCCTTCTATTAATCGTGAAAAATCTCCAGAAGTGGCGCTAGCGATGGTGGAAGCCATGATTCGTTCTCCACATCCTTATGTATTAGGGATCGGGATTGATTATAAAGAGCATCATGCGCCAGTAGAACATTTTTGGAAAGCCTACCAATTAGCCCAAAAACACGGTTATAAATTGACAGCGCACTGCTCTGAATTTGGCCTGCATTGGCGAAATGTGGAAAGTGCGATTGAGCTGTTGCAGGTTGATCGTATCGATCATGGATACAGTATTATTGATAATGCACAGTTAACACAAAAATATGCCGCTTTGGCGATTCCTTTTACCGTGGTTCCTTCCAATACGTATTTTCTAAACCAATGGCCTAATTACCAAGAATGGTGTGCTAACCATCCCATTATCACCATGGCAAAAGCGGGCTTAACTATTGTGCCATGTACTGATGATTGGCACATACACAATACCAATACCACCAATTGTTATCGGACTATGGTGGAAGATTTTGGCTTCGATGTATTGAGCTTGAAAACCTTTATGATCAATAGCGTGAAGGCGAGTTGGATGGATGAAGAGCAGAAAAACCTCTGTATTCAATCTTGGAGTGAGGCATTTGATGACGCTTATCAACAATTGGATGAGCAGATTTTGTTGGATCAAGCCCATCACATTCACTACCGATCTCCATTAGTGTAATTCGCTGATTTTTTTTAGGATAAATCATGGAAAAGATTAAAGCTTTTTTTGAGTTTGAAAAATATCAAACCAATTTTAAAACCGAAATTATTGCCGGTTTTACTACTTTTGCCACTATGGCCTATATTGTGGCTGTCGTACCAGGCATGCTAAGTAAAATCGGTTTGCCTTTTGGGGAAGCGATGACCGTCACAGTGATTATGACTGTGATTACCACTATTGCGATGGCGGTTTATACCAATCGACCGTTTGTTCTCGGGCCAGGACTGGGAAGTGTGGCCATTTTTTCTTTTACTTTAGTGGGCGGCGGCGTGCCATTAAGTATTGCAGCAGGCATCGTCTTTATTAGTGGTGTGCTGTTTATGTTGGTGTCTTTTCTTGGGGTGAGGGACTTTATTGTTCGTGTGATCCCACATGGAGTAAAAGTCTCGGTGGGTGTTGGTATTGGCTTATTTATCGCGCTGCTGGGTTTAAAACAGGCCGGTGTGGTAGTCGCCAATGCAAGTAAGAATGTCTTAAACTTTGGCGATTTAACCTCAACGAGTGCCTTATTAGCCTTTTTCGGGTTTTTCTTAGTGTTATTTTTTACGGCACGTAAGATCCGTGGGGGGATTATTCTGGCGATATTGATCACAACGATCATCGGCATTCCACTTGGGATTACCCATGTGCCGGATTCACTGATTTCTATGCCGCAAAGTATCGAAGATATGGCATTTAGCCTGGATATTCTAGGCGCAATGGATGTGAAATATCTTCCTTTTTTATTGGCTTTCTTTATCCCTGATTTCTTCTCAACGTTGGGGACCTTGTTAGGCGTAGGCGCACAAGCGGGTTATTTAGATGAAAAAGGTAACTTGCCAGGCATTGAAAAGAACTTTCATGTCGATTCGGCTGCGACAACCTTTGGGGCGCTCTTCTCTTGTCCGGTGTTAACGACTTATTTAGAAAGCTCGGCGGGTGTCGAAGCTGGAGGAAAAACAGGGTTTACCGGAATAGTGACAGCGGCTTTGTTTGCGTTGACATTATTTTTATCGCCTCTTGCGACAATGGTTCCAACGGTGGCTACGGCACCTGTGCTGATCTATATTGGATTTTCGATGATGACGTCATTGCGTAAAATTAATTATGACGATATTACCGAATATTTTCCGGCGTTTGTGTGCGTCGCGATGACCATTTTTAGTTTTAACTCAGGTAATGGGATTGCCGCCGCTTTAGTGGTGTATGCCTTCTTGAAATTGGTACTGGGGCGTTTTAAAGAAGATCATTGGTCAGTCTATGTTATTGCTATTGCGATGATTTATTATTTTAAAATTGTCGCTGGCCATTAACTCGCTTTAAATAGATAAATTCTTTTTAATCAATGAGATAAACTCTCGATGGATAAGGTTAATACTTTGTTTGTCGAGAGTTTCAATTATTGGTCAAATCAAGTTGTCCTCCGTGGTAAACCTCGTGCTAAGTCACAGAAATCATGTTCAAAGCAGATTTGATATTGCTTAAACAATGCAGACACGTATACTTCATCTCACTGAGTATATAATAATACAATTTGGAGTATTTAAGATGTCTAAACCAGTTATCGGATTTATCGGCCTAGGTTTAATGGGCGGCAACATGGTAGAAAACCTACAGACTCGTGGTTACCAAGTTAACGTTATGGATCTCAACAAAGAGGCTGTTGCAGCGGTTTTAGCTCGTGGTAATGCAGCGGAAGCAAGCTCTGGTAAAGAACTGGCTGAAAAAAGTGATATTGTTATGCTTTGCTTAACGACTTCTGAAGTAGTTGAAAAAGTCGTTTATGGTGAAACAGGTATTTTAGCAGGTATGTCGGAAGGCAAAACTCTGATTGATTTCGGTACCTCTATCCCTGCATCAACTAAGAAAATTGGTGCTGACCTAGCAGCGATTGGTGCTGGTATGATCGATGCTCCTTTAGGCCGTACTCCTGCTCATGCTAAAGATGGTCTACTTAATATCATGGCAGCAGGCGACATTGAAACCTTCAATAAAGTGAAGCCAGTGCTTGATGAGCAAGGTGAAAACGTATTCTATTTAGGTGCACTAGGTTCTGGTCATGTGACTAAGCTTGTGAACAACTTCATGGGTATGACAACGGTTGCCACTATGTCTCAAGCTTTTGCTGTTGCAAAACGTGCCGGTGTTGATGGCCAACAACTGTTTGACATTATGTCAGCTGGCCCATCAAACTCTCCATTTATGCAATTTTGTAAGTTCTACGCGGTAGATGGTGAGGAAAAACTAGGTTTCTCTGTTGCGAACGCCAACAAAGACTTGGGTTACTTCCTGGCTCTATGTGAAGAATTAGGTACTGAATCGCTAATTGCTCAAGGTACTTCAACTAGCTTACAAGCGGCTGTAGATGCGGGCATGGGTAACAATGATGTACCGGTTATCTTTGATTACTTTGTTAATTTGAACAAGTAATTTAAATCAGCATAAATCTCGAAACTCGTTATTGTTAGGTGTTGTGCCTAGTTATAACGAGTTTTTTATTTACCCCATCCATACCTTATTTTCTTTTTTGATTTAACCTCAACTGCGGATAAGAGTGTCACAATAAAATCCTAACTCATTGATATATAGGTTAAAAAATATCCACCAGGTACCTGAGGTTGGTTACTTTTTCTCAATGCTGCAATTTGGGATGAATAACAAGGCAAAATCATAAGTCAATAGCTGGCCTATTGCGTTGATTTTAACGAAGTTAGACGCCCAAAGTGTGGTATTGAGTGACTTCTAGTTATCCGCAGTTGAGGTTAATTTACTACTTGCGAGCAATTTGCAGTAGATCTCATTTCTCTACTTTAGCTGGTTAAATCTTTTTACTTTAAGTTTATTTGTAATACAATATACCTAGTGTTTGGGTTGTATCAAAAGCACCAATATTGAGATTATTGTTGTTACAGTGCCGGTTACGGTAAAACTATAATTTTGGATCTGTTGAGTGCAAATTCTAATTGAGAAGAGAGAATAGATATGTCTAAGAAGGTTGCATTTATTTCTGGCGCTACAGGCGGAATTGGCTTTCAAGTAGCGAAACGTCTTGGTCAAGATGGTTATACCGTGGTTTTAAACGGCATTGAAGATGAGCAAGGCGCAGTACGTGTTGCTGAATTAAAAGAGTTAGGGATTGAAGCTGAGTATTACGGCTTTGATGTGACTGACGATAAAGCGGTGACTGAAAATATCAATGCGATTGGTGAAAAATATGGCAAGCTTGATGTTGTGGTTAACAACGCTGGTGGCTTAGGTGGTCGTAGCCCAATGGAAGAAATGACGACGGATTTCTACCGTTTCGTTATGGCGCTAAACCTAGATAGTGCCTTCTTTGTATCACGTGCTGCGATTCCATTCTTGAAGAAAGCAGAAGGTGGTTCAATCATCAACTTCACATCAAACGCTGGGTGGAATGCTGGTGGTCCAGGCGCAGGAATTTATGGTGTATCTAAAGGCGCCGTTCATACTTTAACTCGTGCTCTAGCTAAAGAATTGGCTCCTGCAGGTATCCGTGTTAATGCTGTGTCTCCAGGAACCATCGATACGCCTTTCCACGCTCAAATTAAAGCGACTAAACCAGAAGTGTTCGCTTCATGGAAAGACAGCATTCTACTTGGCCGTCTAGGTCAACCAGAGGAAGTCGCTTCAGTGATTTCTTTCTTAGTCAGTGATGATGCGTCCTTTATCACCGCAGAAACCATCCAAATCGGCGGTGGCCAAGCGCTAGGTATTTAATCTAAGAGCCAGTTATTTAATGTAAGAGCTAGTTATTGAATTAAGCTCTCGATATCTCCTCAATGTATTGACATTGTGAAGATCAGTAAGCGGCTGAACAGGCAGAGTCCCCTATGGCTTTGATGTTGAGTCGCTTTTTTATTTGTCCAGTTAATAGCTTGTTGCCGTTTATTCGCCTGTTACTGTTTATTCTGTTATTAACAGAAGATAGCGTTCTATCATGATGAGCGAGTGACTGTTTTTTATGGTGACATTTCTTTATGTGTGAACGGTAGATTTCATTATTGAGCGGCGCTATAACCATTGAATTCGGGCATTAATGATTGATCCATTGCTGCAAATGTTTCAAAACCATCGCCTGCCGTTTAGTGTGTGGCTTGTGGCGTTTTCCAACACAATACAAAGGTTCAGTGACTCTTTGAATCGGCTGATGAATAGCAATCTCTTCATTTAAAGAAAACCCGTCTACCGCACTTTTGGGTAAGACGGTAAATCCCATTCCTTGCGAGATGGGCAATAAGATCTGACTTAATTGATTGATATAACTTTTAGTGGGAATTTTTTCAATTTCAATATCTTGCCAACTTTCTTCACCACATCGATGCAAATAAAGCGATAAATAATGATCGGCATCAGGATGACGTATCATGCCTAATGACATCAGTTGTTGTACCGTGATCGGTGAAGCTTGATAACTTTTAGGCACCACTAGACACAAAGATTCCACCCCAAGTTTTTCAATTTCAAAAAAACTCTCTTGTGGCTTATGAGTCACGATACCTAAGTCAATTTTTCCTTCTTGCACATCATTGAGAATCTTTTGATTAGGGGCCACTTCTAATTGCACGATAAGCGCTGGATTGTGTTTTTGCAGCTCAAGTAATTTAGGAAATAACGACAGAGCTAACGAGCCAGAGCAAGCTAATTTAATATCACCATGATAAGGGTCGTCGGTATTGAGTGTGTCCAATAAGGCTTTTTCATTGAGGCTTAACTGCTGGGCATAAGCATACACTCGCTCACCTTGTTCCGTTAATTCGAAGGTTTTGTTATATCGAATAATTAAATCGTGTCCACAAGCGGCTTCTAATTTCTGGATATGCTGGCTGACTCCTGGTTGAGTCATAAACAGCTTCTCACTGGTTTTAGTGAAGTGTCCGACATCCACTAAAGTTTTAAAGGTATGTAGCCAAACCGGGTTCAACATCGTATTCATCACTCTGATAACAATAATTTATTGAAATGAGAATAATCGATAATTTTAAAATGTAAAGTCAGTTGATTAATATTCACCTCAAGCAATAACAAACACCAAAACTAAACCATTAAAACAATGAGGTAATCAATGGATAATAAAACATACCCAAGAACGTTTTCTCATATCGGTATTTCGGTGCCTGATCTTGAGGCGGCGGTAAAATTTTATACGGAAGTATTGGGTTGGTATTTAATTATGGAACCGACAGATGTCGTAGAAGATGACTCTGCAATCGGCGAAATGTGTACCGATGTCTTTGGTGCAGGCTGGGAGCGTTTTCGAATTGCGCATATGTCAACCGGTGACCGAGTAGGTGTAGAATTATTTGAATTTAAGAATCAAGAAAACCCTGAAGATAACTTTGAATACTGGAAAACTGGCGTATTCCACTTCTGCGTTCAAGACCCGGATGTTGAAGGTTTAGCGGAACGTATTGTAGCCGCTGGTGGTAAAAAACGCATGAAAGCGCCACGTTATTATTATCCAGGTGAGAAACCATATCGCATGATCTACATGGAAGACCCGTTTGGTAATATTCTTGAAATTTACAGCCACAGCTACGAGTTACATTACTCTAGCGGTGCTTATAATTAACCTCAGCTGCGGATAATTAACTTCGTGAGACTAAGTCGTTATATATAAAATAAAGGAAAGCCAGTAGTGTTTATTACTGGCTTTTTACTATGAGAAATGAGAGGGCAAGGCGTTAATTTGGGGAAAGGCGTGGTTGTGTGGCCTTTTTTTGCCAATAAATAGAGGCGATGACAATGAGCATATACACTGCATGTGCCAATATCGTTTCAACGGTAGGATAAAAACCGATGAGGTTAATAGTGGGTAAGCTTGGCAGCACATGAATGCTTAATGTGCCCGTCAGTTGCAGCGCATGAATACTCACACCTAACATTTTGAAAGCTAAGAAATACACTAACCATGTGAAGACTTTGAAAATCACAGGGATGGGCAATTTCATAGAGCTTTTTAAAATGAGCACCGCAACCAGAGCAAGAATAACGATGGCAATGACAATGCCAAGAATGAATTGACTCAGCGCTATTTTTGGCAAAATGCCGGCATAAAATAATACCGTTTCGGCCCCTTCACGAAATACCGCTAGAAAACTTAAAGCCCCTAGAGAAAGAAAACTTCCGACACTTAAAGCCTTGTTGGTATGTTGATGTAAAAAGCGTTTCCACGATTCTGCGGATGATTTGCCATGTAACCAAATACCGACAAAAAGCATCATTAGTACCGCAAATAATCCCACAATGCCTTCTAGTTTCTCGCGTGTATTGCCTGCGATGTTGGTCGGCAAGAACTGCACTAATCCCCAGGCTAATAATAAGCTGGTGACTAACCCTAAGGCGGCACCGCTGATCACCCAAGATTGCCCCCGTTTTTGCTCTGCCGCTTTCATGGTTGAGAACAAGGCAATCACAATCAAGAGCGCTTCTAAACCTTCTCTTAATAAAATCAGAGCGGCATCTAAGGCGGTGTAATTGGCAGCAGGGTTTAACGCCGACAGTTCATCAATCAGCCGTTCTAATTTGCTTTGATGCTTGTCATCACCATTCGCCGCCATAATTAGTGGCAGTTGATTTTCAACCCGAGTGTACAAACTGGGTGAGCGGGTGCTGACATCACTTTCAAAAGTGGGCCAATGCTGGATGAAAGATAAGATGTTTTGGTTGCCCGCACTGGTGTCGTGTTGTTGATAATCACTTAAGGCAGTGTTTAATAACGCAATACCGGAGGCTAATGTCATATCACTGGTGCTGGTTGTGATGGTTTCACCACGGTTGAAACTGTCGAGCGAAGCGCCTAATTGATCCGTTTGCTGTTGGATCTGTATCCACGATGGTGTAGCGCGAGATTTCTCTACATTTAATAGTGCTAAAGCTGTCTCGATTTGACCATAATGTCCCATACTGGTTTCATGCACGACACGTTCACGTTTTGCCCAGGCCGAATTAAAACGCCGGAAATGGGTATTCACTAACGCCATATCTTGTTGAGCAACGGCTTGCGCTAATGCGTCATAAGTTGGCATGACGTACTTAATGAATTGTTTACGCATGGTGGCGTAATCAACGGGATTGACGTATTTTTCCAGCGCAATTAATGCTGAAGATAAGGCGGTTAAATGTTCCACCGTTGGTGATTGCTGCGCCGTTTTCATCGCTTTGATGACGTTTTTTTTATTGGCCGTTTCTGCAATATTAAGGCTAGACAAATAGGTGTCCATTTGTGAAACGTCTTGTTTTGCCGCGCTGAGGTCACCACTTTTCGTTGCTCCTATCGCATCAGAAAGCGCGATGTAAGCCGGAGAAAAGTTGACCTTATCGGCGGCAAGCGCGTTGGCACTCAATAGCAATAGAGCGCAAACCATAACGCGCTTAAAAAGGTGAAAAAACTTAACCTTCGAGTAAAGATTGTCCAAGGTACTCTCCCTCTTTGACACCAGGAAAACAAGCGAATAAGCCGCTTCCTACATGAGTAATGTATTCATTCATTTTGTCGATTTTGCCAAAGGCATTTTGTATATCGATAAATTGTTGTGGTGATTTTTGAAATGACACAAACAGGAGCCCAGAATCATACTGACTGGTACGAGTATTGATGCCTTCGACGTAAGAAAAAGAACGGCGTAGCATTTGTTGGCCTGTACTGTGAGCAAGGTGTACGTGTGAATCAACCGGCATCGCAGGTTCACCTTTATGGTCTTTTAGCGATGGATTGATAGGTTCAAATTCTTCAGTTTGTCCCATTGGTGCGCCATTTAGTTTATGTCGTCCAAAGGTATTTTCTTGTTCGCCAAAGCTGGTGCGGTCCCAAGTTTCTAAATGCATTTGGATACGACGAACCACTAAGTAGCTTCCGCCTTGTAGCCAATTGGGTTCGGTTACCCAAATATGCTTATCTGGTTCTTGCAGAGTCAAAGCGTTGGCTGTGCCATCTTTAAAGCCAAATAAATTACGTGGGGTTTGATTCGGCTTATCATAAGAGTTGAAGCCGCTTTGCGCCCATAGCATTGAAACCATTGAGGTTCGGGCATAGCGAACTAATTGTCTCACGGCGTGAAAAGCCACTTGAGGGTCATCAGCACAAGATTGAATGCAGATATCACCACCAGTGTATTGATCTTGCAGTTGATCACGAGGGAAGTGCGGCAAAGGGGTAAACTCTGCCGGAGCTTTATCGGCTAATCCGAGTTTGTGTAAAAAAGAAGGAGCAATACCAAAGGTTAAGCTCAAATTATTACTGGCTAAACTATCGGCTTCGCCAGTATCGGAAGGTGGCACATATTTATTTTTTCGATAGGGAGCAACATTCTCACCTTGAGTTAATAACGCCGCTTGTTGAGTCCATTGCTTGAAGAGTTGAATGACAGCGGCTTTATCGGTGCTGTCTAATCTCAACACCATAAAATAAATATGACGCTGTTGCGGAGTGACAATACCAGCCTGATGTTGCCCATAAAATGGGATAGGGGTATAGGTTGCTTGCGTGAGATTTTCTGCTGTGGTTGTTGAGCCTTGAGACGCTAATGCTTTTCCGAAAAGAAGAGAGGAGCCGCCTAATGCCGCTCCTTTTAGCAATAGACGACGAGATAAACTAGAAGGTTCAAGAGATGTTTTATTCTGTCGTTTATTCATTATGCATTTATTCCAAAATAATACCCATTTGAGCAAGCGGTTCGCCCAATTTGTTGACTGCTTCGGCTAAGCCCGCAATTTCGGAATCGCTTAATTCGGTATAAGATTTGAATTTATCACCGACTTTTTGTTGAGCAAGTAACTGATTCACTTGTGCAAAACGGTCATCTAAAGTCTTAACTAGATTCGGGTCAATCGTGGTGAGCTTGGCTTTAAACAGAGTGTAAATTTTCTCAGCACCGTCGATATTGCCTTGGAAGTCATAGAGATCAGTATGAGAGTAGATTTCTTCTTCGCCAGAAATTTTACTGGTTGAGACTTCATTGAGTAGGTCAATAGCACCTTGAACCATTAATTCTGGCGTGACCTCAACGGTAGCGACTTTGGCACGTAGCTCTTTCACATCAGACATCAGTTGTTGGCTATATTGCTCAGTACCTTGGGTAGTGTTATGGACCCATAATATTTCTTCAATAGGGTGAAATCCGGTCCACTTTTCATTGGGCTCTAAGTCGGCTTTACGGGCATCAATGCGGGGATCTAAATCACCAAAGCTTTCTGCAATGGGTTCAACCGTTTCAAAATTCATGCGCACAATCGGATAAAGCGCTTTGGCTTCTTCGAGTTTTCCGGCATTTAAATAGTCCACAAAAGTTTGAGTTTGTGTTACTAAAGCATCAATTTTATTGATCGAAAATGTTTTGTATTCCTGTAATTCTGCATCAATGTTTGGCGCAGCTTGTACCGCAGAGATATTCAAGCTAGCAAGCAGTGCTAAGGATAAGCACGTGTGTTTAAACGTCATAAGACCTCACTTTTGATAATGATAATTAGTATCAACAAATGAGATTGTACGAGCGAATGTAACAATGTCAAATGGTTTGTTTCTAAATGTAACTAGTTTTAGTGTGGTTATTTTGAATAAATTGTTGCTATTTTGAAATGAAATGCATGAAAAATACGATTATCATGAAGCGAAATAAAAAACAAAGATAATTAGAAAAATAACCGCCATCGTGCAGTACAAAGGCGGTCATTGAGATTAGGGAAGGAATAGGAAGAACACCTCCCATTGTTAGAATGGCTTAGTTAGAGAGTTCTAACTTTGAGAAACTTACGCTGTTATAGTCACCATTTTTCACGTCGGTTGCAAAGTCACCAGTACCTGCACAACCAGGAGACCAGAAGCCTTCATCATCTTTCACGCTACATTGACCATAAGCTCCGGCTTTGAAGTAGAAAGAATCGCCGGCATAGCCGTGTGGGTTATCTTTAGAGTCAACTTCGCCAGAAGGGGTGAGGTTTTTAGACAAATCGATTTTGTATTCAACGGTCTTATGGTTTTTAGTCGTAAAGGTTAAATGCATGATATTGCCTTTAACGTCGACTACGTAACTAAACTCTTCGCCTAAAGCAAGGCCAGCCTCTTTAGGGTCGGCTTTGTTTTCCCAAGTATTGCCCCAAACTGGATAAGCGATATCGATACGGTTTGGATCGTCTTTTTCTAAGTTACGTTCGTAGTTCCAGAAAACAGACCCTGTTGTATGACCCGGCCATTTTTTGTAGAAGATTTTTAAAGGTTCGTTGCCATAACCAAAGCCGCTGTTTGCTTCCATTAATTTAGGATCTTTGTTGGCATGAATTTGGCCCACTACCACTGAATAGGCAGGGTACTTGTCGGGTTGATTGGCGTGCGTCGCTACATGATTGACTTTGAGGGTGGCGGATAACTTACCACCAATCGCACCGTATTGTTTAGCATTAGGGTGGGCGGCAATCGCAAAGTTATTAGCCGGTGCTTTAACATCAATGGTGAGATCGGTGCCACGTAACATTTGACGTAATTCAGAGCGAGCATTAGAAGAGCCTGACGTGGTAATGGCTTTATTTTGAACTTGGAAAACCATATTGCCATCGTCATCTAAGAAGAAATAATCTGGATTGGAGTAGCTAAACATAGCGACGCCTTCGATCTCGTCAATTTTACCGTTTTTATCTCGATCTTCTGGTACGGTAATTTTCCAATTCATCATGTCAAACTTATCCGCGGGTACGGGGTAAGCTTGCTGTTGTGCCATCGAGTTTGCCGAGAAACCTAAAACAACCGACATGCAGAGAAATTTTTTTAACATGTTCTGTCCCTTTTACATTTTTTATTGGAATAAAGTTGCGATGTTTAATCTTACATTTTTGAAGAGAATACATTTCGCATTAACATCTTATGATAATACAAATAAGTGAGTGGTGAGATTTATCACAAATTGAAATTATACAGTGAAGGGGTTAGTGAACCCCTTCACATATTAAGATTAAAAGTTGTGGATTAAGCCTAATGCTTCAGGAAGCGCCAAACTTAATGCTGGAATAAAGGTGATTAATAGTAACGTAATAATTAATACGGCACAGAAAGGCATGATGGCTTTAATCACTTTTTCTATTTTGGCGTTACTGACACTACAGCCAACAAATAAAGCGGTTCCGACCGGAGGCGTAGCAATACCAATACATAAATTAAAAATTATCATCATGGCAAAATGTATAGGATGCATGCCTAATTGTGTGGCAATGGGCATAAAAATAGGGGTGAAAATTAATAATGCCGGGGTTAAATCCATAAACATTCCTACGATCAATAATATTAAGTTCATTAATAAAAATATGATGATTGGATTGTCGGAAATAGATAACATCCATTCACTGATCATGTCAGGTAAGCCTGTAAACGCCATGGCCCAAGACATGATGGTTGAAGCCCCGATAATAAATAACATGATGCCGGTGATTTCAGTAGTTTCAATACTGATTTTTTTCATATCCGCCCATGAAATTGAGCGATAACAAAGTGACAAAATAAAAGAGTAGAGTACCGCTATACATGCGCCTTCAGTCGCTGTGAATACACCGCCAATAATCCCACCAATTACCACGATAATTAAGCCAAGGCTTGGGATGGCTTGCCAAGTAATTAAGGCTTTTTCTTTTATTGTTTGCTTAATATAAGCGTGCTGATCGTAACCTTTGCGCTTAGCGATAAAGTAAGCGACGATCATGCAGCTAAGTCCCATTAATATCCCAGGGACATAACCGGCAATAAATAGTGCGGCGACTGAGGTTCCTCCACTGACGACAGAGAAAACGATCAATGAGTTACTCGGGGGAATTAATAATCCTGCAGGGCAAGAGGCAACATTAACCGCAGTGGTATACGCTTTATCGTAGCCTTCTTTTTTCATTTCGGGTGCTAACGTTTTACCGACGGCTGCGGCGGCCGCAACGGCAGAACCAGATACCGCTCCAAACATCATATTAGATAAAATATTCACGTGCGCTAAAGAGCCCGGTAATCTTCCCACTAATAATTTTGCAAAATTGACGAGGCGACCTGCAATGCCGCCGCGATTCATAATATTGCCCGCTAAGATAAAAAAGGGAATCGCGAGCAAACTAAAGCTATCGACACCAGTTACAATCTTTTGTCCTGCGGTCATTGAAGCAACATCAAAAGGTAAAATCGTATACATGATAACCAATGAAGACATGGCAATCGCAATGGCAATCGGCACGCTGAGTGCAATCATGGTTAAAAAGAGGCATAAAAGCCAAAAGCCGACTGAAATATCCATAATTCAGGTCTCTTATATTAGGTTAGTTATTTTTAAACATGGGTTCTAAAATGTTTAAAATCAGATAAAGCAGAATCAAAATGCCAGACACTGGCAAGATAAAATAGACATAAGCCATTGGGATTTGTAGTGCGGGAGAAAATTGCTGCATCGTGCGTCCAATTAATGCAGATCCCCCTTTTAGCATGGCAAGAGAGACAAAAGAAATAATCAGTGTATTAATAAAGAATTGTAAAAATAGATTTATTTTAGGTGGGATGCTATCGGCTAATAATGTAATTGCAAGATGGCCTCGTTTACCAAATAAATAACTTGCGCCAAGTAAACCTAACCAAATCATTAAATAGCGTGATAATTCATCCGTAAAAGAGCTGGGATTATTTAATATATATCGGCTAAATACCTGCCATGTGACCGTAATCACTAAAGATAAAAGTGCAAATCCACAAACGATAAGAATAGTTTTATCTAAATATGAGCGAAACAATTTAAGTTGAGTATACATAGAATACCCTTTATTTTATTACCAAATACAGCTTGCCCTACCTCAATCATAGAGGACAAAGAAGTAGGACAAGTATGATAAAAACGATGTAATAGGCTATTGATTGACGCTTATTCGATCGCTTGGATTCGCTTAATATAATCGCTTAACTTTGGATCTTTTAATGCTTCATCGAGCATTGGCTGTACTTTTTGTTTAAATTTGGCTTTATCAACTTCCACAAACGTTACGCCCATTTTTTTGGCTTTTTCAACGTTGGCATTTTCAATTTGATCCCACAATTTAATTTCTTCATCAAGGGATTCTGCAGCGGCTTCTTTTAGGATTTTACGTTGATCATCGGTTAAACCATTCCAAGAATTTTCCGAGATAATGATTAAATCGGGGCTCATGGTGTGCTGATCCATGGAGTAGAATTTTGCTACTTCACTATGGCGCATTTCTACCAAACTGGAGACGTTGTTTTCGGCAGCGTCAATCACACCTTGTTGTAATCCAGTATAAACCTCGGTAAACGGCAATGGGGTGGCTTTGGCACCGAGCAAGCTTATCATCTGCATCATGGTTGGAGATTCTGGTACGCGAATTTTCATTCCTGCTAAGTCATCTGGCGTTTTAATGGGTTTTTTCGCATAAAAGCTACGGGAGCCTGAATCATAAAAAGTTAAGCCAATAAATCCTTTTCCTTTACTGGAGTTGAGCATGTCTTGCGCAATATCGCTTTTCATAAATTTACGCATGTGTTCAGGATCATTGAATAAAAATGGGATAGAAATCGTCTTAAAGGTGGGTTCAAATGATTCTGCGAGTGAGCCGTTAATTTTCGCCATATCAATGGCACCTGTCACGACTTGCTCAGCTTGATCTCGTTCAGAGCCTAACTGTGCATTGGGGAAGATTTTAATGGTTAAATCCCCATTTGATTTTTCTTTTACTTTATCAGCAAAAATAACCATCCCTTTATGAGCGGCATTATCTAAAGACATTGCATGCCCTAATGTGAGTTGTTTTGCTGAAGCATTAAAATGAGTGAATAGGGAGGCAATAACAAGAGGTAAAAGTAACTTTTTCATTCTATATCCTTATTATGATGATGTTCCTTAAATGAGTGTATTTAAGTGTTTAAATAATACAATAAGGCCCTGTTCAAAATATGACCGCCGTCTTAAATTCATTATAATTGTGACTAAGATAACATTAGAATAAATTTCTTTGTGAGCGGGTTTGTATTTAATCCTTATATTTCATTTGCTTACATTTAATTGGCTGAGTAATGAATTGTGATTCGTTTTTTATTTTTAATAAATTAATCATACAAAATTATAAAAATGTGAAGTAAAGCATTATGTATTTTTATGGATGGTCGATTGTCTGGGAGCGAGGAAATAGTTGGAGTTGAAGAAGTAATGTTAATGTTGAAAATTCATGTTGCTCTTTAAGAAGGTTCGTTTTTTAAAGGCATATTCTAATTTTAAGTCCTAAGTGAAAAAATGGTTTAAACTTTTTACCCGATCACATTAAGTCATACAATAACATTATATTATTGTGGTGATTAATGACATCATAAGGACGATAAAATGAAAAAGGTGTTTCTTGCACTGTCGATTGCTGGAGTTGTGACAGGTTGTACAATTAATGAACCAAAAGAGCCTGCAACAATTGCAATGGCTGAAAATAGCTATGTGGCTGCAAATAACAACGTGGCGGCATTGGCACAGTCACTGGATGTGACCAAAGCACCTGCCGAAAACTTTGACTTATCTAAGTGGAAAATCAACTTACCTTATCCCGATGATAAGCCAGAGCGTAAAGGTCAGGTGATGGAGTTATCGAAAGAACAGTTGAATAACCATGTACCGCCATTCAGTGATCCGAATTGGTTCTATACCGATGCTAAAACTGGTGCGATGGTCTTTAAAGCTCCCAATGAAGCGGTGACAACCCCAAACAGTAAAAATACTCGTACGGAATTACGAGCAATGTTAGCGACAGGCTACAATGATCCTGCTAACAACTTTGTAGTTGCGGCACATAAAGATGCCAATAAATATGGCGCAATTGGTGGCGAGCTTTCGGCAACGTTGTCGGTAGATTGGGTTAGTACCAGTGGTAATGATGCTAAATCTGGCGCACATGCGGTGGTGATTGGACAAATACATGGTTCGAATAATGAACCCCTAAAGATCGTTTACCGTAAAATGCCAAATCATGAATACGGTTCGTTATCTTGGAATTACGAAACCAATCCAATTAATAAATCTGACCGAAAAGATATTAAGCATGATGTGTTCGGTAAAAATAAATTATCGAAAGCATCGAGTGATCCCGTTGATGGTATTCGTTTAGGAGAAGTATTCTCTTATGATGTGAATGTTAAAGACAATGTGATGCATTTAACTTTCAAAAAGAATATCGGGGAAGCGAATGAAATCGTGAAAACTTACGATGTGGATTTAAGTAAGCCATACCCAGGTGAAGCGAAAGATACCAGCTACGCTCAAGATTGGATGTATTTCAAAGCGGGCGCGTATAACCAATGTAATACTGGCTCATCTCAATGTACTAACAATGGAGTAGAAGCAGGTGATTATACGCAAGTGAGTTTCTATAAATTGGTATTAAATCAATAAGGTTATCGATAAGGCTGAGTGATTAAAGTACAGCGTTCATAACCTGGAAAATGAATAAGAAAAACGGCCAATTAAATATTTAATTGGCCGTTTTTATATCGTTATTGTGTGATTGTTTTCATAAAAGTAATCAAGGGATTAAGGTCTCTCTAATGGGATGAATTCAGCTCAATCCAACGGTCGTTTTGGCGAATTAAATCAATGATCTTTTGGTATTCGGCACCTTCTTTGAAGCCTTGATAAGATTCAACGGTTTCGCCGCTCAGATCTTTAACTAATTGAGTGGCTAAGTGGGTCCAACTGCGCTGAGTATCATCGTCAATATCAGGCAGGGCGCTACGAATAGAGTCTGGTAAATCGATTTCTTGCCATTCTTTATTGTCATCCCAAAGGTACAGAGGGCCACTACCATAATGTCCTTTAATATAAATCGATCCCTTACTGCCATGAAATACAATATGATCTTCATTAAAGCGAGGTACTAAACCGCCATGTTTAAACAGTACCGATACTGGCTGTTTGGCGGGTAGACGGCTTTCAATTTTCATTAACACGGTGTACGACCATTCCACATCACAATCACGCCATTCCAGTGAGGGATCATTGATATCTTTCGGAATGAAATTACGGCGTTGAGTAAAATTATGCACACCATTAACGACAGGCGCTTGTGGCATATCATTACGCACTTCACCTTGTAGCGCTAAAATATTGTCGCCAATCACAGAGGTGACAATTGAGAGTAAATGAGTGAAGTTGTTATTGAGACGGCCACCGCCATTTTCTATGGTATGCGACCAACCAAATGGGATGTGTCGGTCAAGGTTAAAGTGGGAAATGCACTCCACTTCTAATGGCTCACCAATTCGACCGGATGCCACCAATGCTTTAGCATGCATAATTTGCGGCATATAGCGGAAACTGGCAGCAAATGCGGTTTTCACTTGTTTGGCTTCCGCCAGTTCATAGAGGGCTTGGGAAGTGTCACCACTGGCGGTTAAGGGTTTATCACAGAACACATGACAGCCAAATTGAATAGCTTGTGTGATCGGTTCAACATGTGCCCCGCCGGGAGTTGCAATTGAGACAATGTCGGGCTGGCAGGTTTCTAGTGCCAATTGCCAATCTGTGCCAAAGTAGGGAATCGCCATGTCTTTGGCCACTTTTTCAACGACATCGGGCGTTCTGCCAACAATGCCAACAATGTCAGCACCAGCATCACGAAACGCTTGTGCATGTCCTTGTCCTGCAAACCCGGTTCCGTGGACTAATACTGTTAGTTTTGAACTCATACTGTGCCTCTGTTTTATCAATCTGGTGTTAAGGTTATTGCGCTAATCTGAAGTGAATTACCAATGCCATAAAGTGCCATCTTCAAGGCGACTAACCGGTAAATAGGAACGTTTGTAAGGGTATTGAGTTGCGGCTTGCTCATCAAATTCAACCCCTAGCCCCGGAGCATCACTGACATAAATCATGCCATTTTCTAACTTCATATCGTGTTTAAAAATGGTTTTAGACTCTTCATTGCCAAAGCCGACAAATTCTTGGATCCCAAAGTTATGGGTTGAGATATTGAGGTGCATGTGGGCGGCAAAACAGATTGGGGAGAGATCGGGCGCCCCATGAGGCGCTGTTCTCACGTTGTAAATATCCGCAAAATCAGAGATCTTTTTCACACCAGTAATGCCGCCAGCATGTGTGGCTGCCACTCGAATGTAATCAATGAGCTGATTTTGGATCAGGTCCTTACAATCCCAAATCGTATTATAAGTTTCACCGAGTGCCAGTGGGGTCGTAGTGTGGTGACGAATCAGTTTGTAGTTATCTTGGTTTTCAGCAATCGAGGCATCTTCTAAAAATAGTAGCTGATACTCTTCAAGCATCTTACCTAATTTTGCCGATTCGATGGGGGTTAAACGGCTATGCACATCATGCAAAAATTGCGCTTTATCGCCAAAACGTTGACGAGCTTGTTCAAATAACTCTGGCACCAGTTTGAAGTATTTTGCCGTCGACCATTCTTGCTCTGGCGGGAGAGGGCGATTGCCTTGCAGTTCAAAATAGTCTTTTTTATCGCCTAATACGCCGTAGGTTTCTGACAAGCCCGGAATGGCCGATTGCAAGCGAATCGCTTTAAAGCCTTGTTGGATTAATTCCTCGGTTTTATCTAAAGTATCTTCAATGTTTTCGCCATTAGCATGCGCATATAGGGTGATCGCTTCACGGCACTTGCCACCTAATAATTGATATACAGGTAATCCGGCAACTTTTCCTTTGATATCCCATAGAGCCATATCAATGGCGGCAATCGCGGCCATCGTAATTGGGCCACGACGCCAATACACACCTTTGTATAAATATTGCCAAATATCTTCGATGTTGTGGGCATCTCGGCCTACTAAACAGGGAACCACATGCTCTTCTAAATAGGTGACCACCGCTAATTCGCGCCCATTAACAGTGGCATCGCCTAAACCATAGACCCCCGATTCTGTCGTGACTTTTACGGTCACAAAATTGCGTCCTGGGCTAGTAACAAATACTTGAATATCGGTAATCTTCATGGTGTCTCCAAGAGTTTAGTTAAGTGAAGAACGCGACTGATTTTGAAAAATAAAGCCGTCTGTAAACCGATTTAGTAAATCGGTTTACTTGATAAGATAAAAGGATCCAGATAGCATGTCAATTCATCAACATTGATCGAGATAACAAATCATACAAATGACGAAAATTAGAATTATCGATGTGGCAAATTATGCCAATGTCTCTAAAAGTACCGTGTCTCAATACTTGAATGGACGCTTTGGTCACATGTCGGAAAAGACCAAAGAAAAGATTAAAAATGCGATCAGTGAATTGAATTATGTCCCTAATCCAATCGCCCGCAGTTTAAAAAGCGATAAGACCAAAACGATAGGGGTGATTGTTCGTGATATCAGTGGTTTTAATACCAGTCGAATTTTGCGAGGAATCGATGATTATTGTAAACAGCAGGGGTATAACGTCTTAATTTACAATACTGATTTTGATGAAAAAATAGAAAAACAATCACTCATTGCCTTAAAGCAGATGTGTGTTGATGGCATCATTATCACCTCTACCGGTAAAAATAATGAACTGCTTAATGAGTACATGGCCAGTGGTTTTCCGGTGGTGCAATTCCAGTTGGAATATCAAGATACGCAAAGCCCTATTGTGGTGTCGGATTATCAAGAGTCGGCACGAAAAGCGACAGAGTATTTGATTTCATTAGGCCATCAACGAATTGGTTTTATTACGCAAGACTTTGAAAGCAGCTTATCAAGACAGCAACGTTTTCAAGGTTATCAGCAAGCGTTAGAAGCCAATCAAATCCCATTAGATGACAAACTGATTGTATATTGGCAACGCAGTCGTGGCTTTGCAGTGAATGATATGAAAACCTGGCTACAAGGTGAAGAGGCCCCAACAGCAATTTTTACTCAGCATTTAGCTATTACTTCTGAGATCTTAAAGTTATTTGACCGTTATCAAATCGAGATCCCAACAGATATTTCTTTGGTTGGGTTTGATGAAATTCCTATGGTGGATTTATTGAAAGTACCAGTCACTGCGGTTCAACAAAACTCTTATCAAATTGGCTGTGAGTCCGCCAAGTTATTGTTAGCAAACATTCATGATGAAAAACCAAAGGTAGAAAAAGTAGTGGTGCCTAGTGAATGGGTGATCCGGCAATCTTGCTCAAGACTTGAGTGATAGCGAACGGTTCGGTGAAAGGCTTGAAGTTACTTGGGTATATTAAGGGTTTGAAATTAAGTAAGAGCTTTAATTGATTGATATTAGTATAAATCAAAAAAAGGAGGCGTATTCGCCTCCTTTGTGTATAGAACCTTGATAAGTTCGTTATTGAGTCTTAAGTTATTAAGCCTAAGTTATTAAACTTGGATTATTAAGCTTGGATTATTAAGCCTGAGTTTTTGAGTCTTAATTATTAAACATAAGGTATTAAGCATCAGTGGCTTACCATCAATCATTGAAAAAGCTACGTTGTAAAGCAAACTCCAAACCACGAATTTCAGCGAGGCCTTTAAGACGACCGATGCAAGAATAACCAGGGTTGGTGACTTTATGTAAATCATCAATAATTTGGTGTCCATGATCCGGTCTCATTGGGATCAGGTCCGGTTTGCCATTTTTCTTACGCTGATGTTCTTGTTTTAAAATCGCTAAGATCACTTCATACATATCCACATCACCGTTTAAGTGAGCGGCCTCATAAAAGCTCTGTGGATTGTCTTCTCTTTTGGTGGAACGTAAATGAGTAAAATAAATACGGTCGCCAAAAGTTTCAATCATCTTGACCAGATCATTATCTCCGCGTACCCCATACGAGCCGGTACACATGGTAAGGCCATTCATTTGGCTTGGAACTTGAGTGGTTAAATACGCTATATCCTCAATGGTCGAGACAATTCGTGGCAAGCCCAAAATCGCGCGCGGTGGATCATCTGGATGAATCGCCAGCTTCACGCCATGTGCTTCACAAGTGGGGATGATACGGTTTAAGAAATAGACTAAATGTTCACGTAATTTGGTTGCATCAATGTGGTCGTATTTGGCCAGTTGGGCTTTAAATTGCTCGAGAGTGTAACCTTCTTCCGCCCCTGGTAATCCGGCAATGATATTTGAGGTTAATTGATCAATTTTGTCTTGAGGCATGCTCGCAAAGCGGTGTTTTGCTGCTTGAATATCCTCGCTTGAATAATCCAATTCTGCTCCAGCACGTTGCAAAATACAGAGTTCAAAAACGGCGAAATCAATATTATCAAAACGTAGGGCTTTAGAACCATCTGGTAATTCGTATTCAAGATCAGTACGAGTCCAATCTAACACCGGCATAAAGTTATAACAGACGGTATGAATACCACATTTGGCTAAGTTAATGATCGATTGCTGATAATTTTCAATCCATTGCTCAAATTGCCCGGTTTGAGTTTTGATCTCTTCATGGACGGGAATGCTTTCGACTACGTCCCAAGTTAAGTCATGGTTTTCAATTAAGGCTTTTCTTTCTAAGATATCGTGTTCAGACCAGACATCACCATTTGGAATATGGTGTAGGGCGGTAACAATGCCGGTAGCTCCCGCCTGACGAATATCATTTAAAGTGACGGGATCCTTTGGCCCGTACCAACGCCATGTTTGTTTCATAAAATCTTATCCAATATAGTAATAATGAAATATTGGCAGGACAAACGCTATCCTGCCATTAATGTGTGAATTAGGTGCTGAGTGAGTTAGACAGAAGCGGCTTTTAATTGGTCATCTTTCATTTTGCCTGCTCGTAATAGCAACCAAGCAATGAAACCAACCATCAGCGACATCAATACGAACAATCCACGTCCCCACATTGGGTTTGGTAAGAAGATTAAGAGAAGCAAGGCCGCACTGGTAGCCGCCAAAACACGACCCAACAACTTGTATTGTTGTCTATCGGCTTCATAAGAATCTTTGCCTTCATGAACCACAACCGGAGTCGATACATTATTAAAGAAAGCATCGATTTCAGATTGACGTTTAGCGGATGGCGCTTTGTAGAACAATTGGGTTAAGACGAAGAAACCACCAGTAATCACAATGTGGCATACCACACCGAGAGTGACGGATTTCAATTCAGCAAACTCACGTCTTGTTAATGGCTCTGCGAGGTTAAATAGGTTTTGCAGCATTTCCGGAGTAGTGGTCGCGATAACCGCAGATACACAGCCACCAACGGCGATGGTTGCCCAACAAGACCAATCGGGTGTTTTCTTGATAAAGAAACAAAGTAATGAAGGAATTAACACCGGGAAAGCGACAAGAGTACTGACCATCATCAAAGCATCAAACAGGCCGAAGTCTTTTAATTTACTCATAAATAAACCGGCAACGATGATCATTAGACCAAAGACAATCGTTGCAATTTTACTGGCAAATAAAATAGATGCGTCGGATTTATCTTTCGCAAAGTAAGGTTCGTACACGTTTTTGATAAAGATACCCGCGTTACGGTTTAGCGCCGAGTCCATAGAAGACATGGTGGCTGCAAACATTGCTGACATCATTAACCCAACCATACCGATAGGCATTTCATTACGTACAAAGACAAAATAAGTCGCGTTTGAAATGTCTTTTCCTAATACGTCTAGTCCCCAAGTCGACATGTCTGGATAATGACCACCCACATACCAAGCAGGTAAGAACCAAATGAACGGACCAATCGCCATTAAACAACAAGCTAAAATAGCCGCTTTACGCGCATTACGGGTATCTTTTGCGGCGATATAGCGGTAAGAATCGATCATGTTATTGGTACTGAAGAACTGCTTAATGAAGATACAAATAAACCAACCGACGAATAAATAAGCGTAATTATAACCATCGCCCACAAAGCCTTGTTGAGGTAGGCCAGATTCTAAAATAGGGGTGACACCGCCTGCTTTATAGATAGCAACAATGGTTGCAATAAAGGTAACCACCGTAATGATGATCATTTGAATAAAGTCAGAAGCTACGACTGCCCAGCTACCGCCTACTAATGACATGAACAATACCACGCCGCCAGCGGCAATAATGGTTGTTTCAATCGGAATGTTGAACACCGCACTAGCGAAAATTGCAAGCGCATTA